>NZ_JACVZN010000020.1:0-51982 GCF_017151895.1 Staphylococcus sp. EG-SA-15
CATTATTTGCTACAATTAGATTTTCATTTGTATATTTTTTATCTTTAATGATTTTAGCGCTTACTAAACCTTCCAACACCCGTCTATCTATATTTTCATCATCTTTAAAAAGTTCATTTAAAATACAACTTATTTGAGCTTCTTCAACATTAAATATACTCCAATCATCTTTTAATGCTGTTTCAATTTTTTTACCTTCTTTTTGGCTAAAAGTATCTGGTAAATTTATACTAATATCATATAATTCTAACGCTGGTCTTAAATAATCTCTAATCTGCTCTAATTTATCTATGTGTCGAGTCGTATCAAATATTTTAACACCAAGATGATCGTTATCAATATCACAATTGTCAAATTTGCTATTATCATTTACAATGATTTCTACGATTTCAGTATTATTAAAACATTTTTCACATATTTTCATTTTGAGACTCCAAGTATCTATTCATAATTTCTAGATGATGCATGATAGATAACCTTTTAATTAAACCTAATCCTGGATACTTATTATTTTCATTTAATTCTTCAAATTGTCCGATTGCATAAGATCTATTTTTATTATCTAAGTTTTTAGACCAAGTTACTAATTTATCTACAGCCTCAAAAAACTTTTTAGCTGGATTTAATCTATCGTTATTAGAATCAGAGACAAAATGTTTAACTCTTAACTCATTAGCCTCATCAAAATAGACAATATGTATCGCAATAGCTAATGGCGAAAAGCCACCGTCTACATATTCTCCACCTATAACAGAATAGTCTGAAAATGCTACGTATCCATCTTCCTTATAATAAAGGTGATCGTCGCTATAAAACTCGTCATCATTATCTAAATAATCAACATTACGACTTAGTTTATTAAAAGGATCCATAATGATGCCTTTGTTTGGAATATTACGCAATTTACGTTTAATGTGTCTATCATCTGGTACAAAAACCATTTCAAGTTTATTTTTATCTCCAAACATTTCCCAGTCATCTACACTTGTTAAAATAGCTAAACTATTACTTGAAAATTGCTGTTTCAACCTATCATCGCCTTCATCAGAAGGACCCAAGTAAGCTTTTTGAATAACACTTTTGTTTTTTGTTATTATTTCGCTTAAGTCTTCAACAGTTTCGTTACTAATCTCTTCTTCAGTTAACTTCGAATTTACTACTAAATTTATACGAAATTCTTTTTCACCACAATATTTCAAAACATTTTTAAACGTGGTTGTATACTTAATCGGTTCAATTATAGGTTGAATACAATCACCAATCAAACCTTTCTCTAACAATTCTCTAATTGCAAATAGTTCATTTTGTTTCCCACGCAAATAAGGATAATACATATTAATCCTCCTTAAGAAAATGATATAGTTTATTTTTATCTTTCTTTGTCATTTTTGCGAAATATAACAAGAACTTAATTTCAGCCGGCGCTGCTAAAAATTCATCTTTGTATTCTTTCATGTTGCCTCTTTTTTTCAACTCAGAAATCATATTGTTATGCAGTTTCGTCATTGGTATTTCTTTAAACACGTCAAATAACACATCATACTCTGTGAAATCATTATAAGTTGGCACATCCATATGATTTTGTGCAATAACTCTTTTTCTTTCTTCTTTTCGTAAAAAGTTATACATCGCTTTTGTGTTTAAGAGACTATTGTTTTCTTTAGGTTTTTGAACTTCACTCAGTGTATT
Organism: Staphylococcus sp. EG-SA-15; assembly: GCF_017151895.1. Taxonomy (NCBI): domain Bacteria; kingdom Bacillati; phylum Bacillota; class Bacilli; order Caryophanales; family Staphylococcaceae; genus Staphylococcus; species Staphylococcus sp. EG-SA-15. Next base: position 1,690 of record NZ_JACVZN010000020.1, read on the forward strand.
TCTAGTTGTTAACACTAAAATTCCAACTGTTGTATCTTTGTATCTAGCCATAACTTTATTCAGATGTTTGTCATTTGTAATAACTACTACATAATTAAACACTTCATAATAATCATTAATTTGATTATCTAATCTATCCAGCTTATCTAATTCTGTTTTAATCTCATAGACAACGCCTTTGCCGTTTAACAATATAAAATCAGCAATACTTTTCCCTATGGGCATCTCAGAAAGTGCAGTAGTTGTATTAATAGAATGTCGTCCTAGAAGGAGTTTATTAAGTATTGTGTTTTTGTAAAAATATTCGTTACGATAAGACTTTTTAAGATAATTATATAAAGATTTCATCTTCTGTATTACATTGATATTTTTAGGTCCCTGTATATAAAAATCATATGCCTCATCAACAACATCACTTTTATTTTTGATTGCAATTTGATGTAATATCTTTTGACTAAAAACACGATTAATCATATTTCTATTATCCATAGCTATGCACCTCCTTCAACATACATTTAATACTTATCCTGTTAATATTATAAACTATTTTAAATGCCTATAGACATTATTTCTATACGCATACGATGATAAAATTGTATTGAAACCAAGTGATGATTGCCAAATACATGATAACTTACAAAAGATAGAAAATAATAATGCCCCCTACACTAATCTAGCGAGGGGGCTGAATCATTACACACCGTATTTTTCAGTTGTTTCTGCCACGAAAGATTCAATGGCTTTTCTTGCTTTACGCTTTTCTTTCAATGGCAAATCACCAATCATTTTTTTAAGGTGATGTGGGTTTACAACACCACTATACTGGTAGTCATTTGAAATTGTTTTTAGGGCTTGTTCATCGATAGATCTCTCTCCAGCAAATCCTTTGAACTCCGCTTCTTTTTTAATACTTTCGAAATTAACATATTCTTGATCGATATCATCATCCTTATTTAAAGAAGGTACAACATTGTCGATGAATTCTCTAATTAGATCTCGTTTTAACCTCAATGTCGGATCATCTGCATGATCTAAAATGCGTCTAATTTGTTCTTGGTTACGACGTTGTTCCGCTTTGTCTTCAAGATCAATTTGTCTCAATATATTCATAATATAATTCACATTAATCGTATCATTACGCATCATTTCTATTTCGAAATCAATATCATTTAAAATGGATACTTTATTTTTCTCAGCCGTCGCTCTTTTTACTTGATCGTACACAGCTAAATATTTACTTTTATAGTCTTCATTCTCTTGTTCATCCATTCCAATTTCATCAATTGTAAACTCAAACTCGTCAAATGCTTTTAAACGTAATATTATTTTAGCTAATAAACGATAAGCTTCAACAAAGCGCTTTAGCTCTTCTTCATCTTGAATGTCATCAACCATGTGTGGTGTCGGCACAATCATTTTAAGCTCACGATAAGCGTCCATAAATTCTTTTTTATACTCTTCATAACTGCGCATTAAAATTGTATCCGTATCATTTGTTTGTGAGAATACTCTCAGTGCATCGTCTGTCTCTTTTTTCAAGTCACGATAGTTTACAATTTTACCAAATGGCTTTGATTCTTTTTCAACCCTATTTGTACGTGAATACGCTTGAATTAAATCATGATACATTAAATTCTTATCAACATATAAAGTGTTCAGTACTTTACTATCAAAACCAGTTAAGAACATATTAACAACGATTAAGATATCAATTTTACTATCTTTAACGCCCTTTTTAACGTTTTTTGAAATATGATTAAAATACTCATTAGTTGTGTCTGTTGAAAAATTCGTCTCGAACTTTTTATTATAATCACTAATCATTATCTCTAATTTTTCACGTGAATGATATGGCACTTCACCATCACGATCATCTTCATTAGGTTTAAACGTAAATATACCAGCTATCGTTAACGGTTGTTCCAACTTTTTGTTAAGTCGCTTAAATGTCTCATAATATTTAATAAGCGCGTGAATACTTTGGACTGTAAATATACTTGAATATTGACGATTACGTGTATATTTATCATGATTATTGATGATATGTCGTGTTACTAATTCCACACGTTTATCCGCTAACCATACTTCTTCCGTATCAATTGCTTCAACCATGCTGTTATCTTCTGCTTTTAAAGCTTTATTTTTAAAAGTATTAATATAGTCAACTGAGAAACCAAGTACATTACCATCATGAATGGCATCTCTAATTAAATACGTATGTAAGCATCTACCGAAAATATCTGCAGTTGTTCTACCATCTTGACTACTATTTTCTGGAAAACGTGGCGTACCAGTGAATCCAAAGTATTGGGCATTTTTGAAATGTTGTTTAACTAGACGATGCATGTCACCAAATTGACTGCGATGACACTCATCAATAATAAATACAACTTTATTCGTTTTATACTGTTCTAATAAATGGGCATTACCTTGAATCGCTTTAGCCATTTTTTGTATCGTCGTTACAATAAGTGGCAAACTTTTATCATTTAGTTGGCGTACCAGTTGCGAGGTATTAAAAGTTTTGTCTACAGCACCCTTAGCAAATTTATTAAATTCCTCTTCTGTTTGACTATCCAAGTCTTTACGGTCAACCAAAAAGATAACTTTCTTAATGTCATCTTGCTGTGATAAAATCTGACTCGCTTTAAAAGAAGTCAATGTCTTACCACTTCCAGTTGTATGCCATACATATCCATTATTCCCTGTCTCAGTCGCTTGTTGAATAAGTGCTTCTACCGCATACACTTGATACGGACGCATTGCCATCAGTATTCTATCTGTTTCATTAATAATCATATAGCGCGATATCATCTTAGCTAATTGACAAGGTCTCATAAACGACTCAGCAAACGATTGTAATGTATTGATTCGGTTATTCTGTTTATCACTCCAATAAAACATGTGACTCTTCAATAGTTCGCTATCATTATTAGAAAAGTATCGCGTTTCAACACCATTACTAATGATAAACATTTGTATGTAGCGGAATAAGCCTGTGTAATTTTGTTTGCGGTAACGTTTTACTTGGTTAAACGCCTCATTAATATCAATACCTCGACGTTTCAATTCAACTTGGACAAGGGGTAGTCCGTTGATTAATATCGTTACATCATAACGTGCTTTATATGTATCCTCGACAGATACTTGATTCGTCACTTGAAACTTATTTTTACACCAACTTTTCGTATCTAAAAACGACAAATAAACCTCAGACTCATCATCACGTCTAAGTGGTAATTTATCACGTAAAATACGGGCACTCTCGAAGATACTTTTCCCATCAATCATCGTTAACAGACGTTGAAATTCTTTATCTGTTAAGGGATTGCCTTCTAATTTGTCCGCATGACGCTCATTTAAAATCGTTCTAAAATTATCAAGCAATTGCTTATTATCACGTATTGTTACTCTTTCGTAACCCAATTGTTCAAGTTGATTCATCATTTCATTTTCTAATGCGTATTCACTTTGGTATGCCATTCATATCCCCTTCCATACACTTTCTATTGCTCTAAATATATCATAAACTTTAATGAAAAATGTTTGTTTTTTATCTTCAAACGTAAATTTATTCTAATTTTATTGTCTTATCTTTTAATATTTGTCTTTGAGGTAAGTCGTATACTAAAATTTGAATACAAATAATCAAATCATTGATAAATTTTTTGTCTACGATTAATGGAGGGACTTGAATGGTGTTAATTACCTATCAAATCATTTTATTTTTTATTATTAGTCTAAGTTACTATTTAACTTTAAATCATTACATGGCAGTCACTGTAGGTAACTTCACTTCAATATTCGGCATGTTCGCAGCCATACTCTTTATGTACTACTACCTACTCTATAAAAGTCCCGAATACAATCAACGCAAACGATTTAAACATTTCATTCATATCACTAATTTGATAATAATTGCTTTTAGCACCTTCGTATTAGTTCATTTAGCATTAAAATTATTCTTCAGCATTTAATTTCCATCTATGAAAAAAGCAAAGCTCAAATCTGAACTTTGCTTTAATTTGTCACGCCTTTATCATTTTCAAAATAGCCTCTATGCCAGTTTTACAAACTTGTAGCAACAATTTTTCATCAAGCAACTGAATCACATCAAAAACTTCAATTGTTTACGTTGCAACTAACTTTATGTTAGAACGCACACAATATCTAATGTTTAAAATCTATCGTCGCAAGATGCTTCCTGTAATTATCAAGTGCCATTTTCGATTGGGTTATACAATCTAGAATCGCATGATAATTTAATGCTACAAATCGATAGTACAATATATCTACCGTGAATAACTGTGCAAATAGTGACGTTGTAGCCGCCATACGCATTTCATTTTCATCAGTTCTGCCATAAATCAATGCATAGTCTGCAATTTGAGCCACTGGATTATTAGCTGTACTAGATATAGTTATGATGGGAATACTGTAATGTGTGGCCACCTGTGCAATTGACTGCAATTCACTATGACTACCTTGATTCGTCACAAAAATCATGCAATCTCTATCATCATGCGTCGCAAATGTTGACACAAGTAAATGCGTTTCATGTAATAACCTGACATTTAAGCCAATACGAGATAACTTTTGAAAAAGATCACCAATAGTCAAACTCGATGCGCCAAATCCAAATAAAAATATTGTCCTGGCATTTTTCAACACATCACAAATTGCATCAATTTGCGCATCCATAATATTAGTAGCTACAAATCGCATCGTATTCGTTGCTCTAGCAATCATTTTATTTTTCAAAGTTTCTACAGATTCATTTTCAATCAATTCTAAATGTGGATTGGTTGCAATATCTTCGGGTAAGTATCGAGATATCGCAATCTTTAGCTCTTGAAAACCTTGATGTGTCATTTTCCGACTAAATCTAACAATTGATGCTGTACTAACATTCGTAACATCTGCCAAATCATTCACAGTCATATCAATGATTTTATGTGGATTCTTTAAAATGTAATCAGCGATTATCTTTTCTGTCTTCGTAAAATCACTCAACTGCTTATCAATGCGATATAAAATATTTGTCATCATTAATCACCCAACAAATCTGTCTGTCGCATCGCCTTTGTCGTTCCAAATAAATATGTACAAACGAATCCACCAGCATACGCAGCAAGTAATCCTGCAATATAACCTAAATACATATTATCTGAGATTAATGGTAATAGTGACACACCACTTGGGCCTATTGCTTTGGCACCAATATGTCCAATTCCACCTATTACAGCGCCACCAATACCACCACCAATACAAGCAGTTAAGAAAGGTCGACCTAACGGCAAAGTCACACCATAGATTAATGGTTCTCCGATACCTAGGAAACCAACTGGCAATGCACCTTTTAAAGTATTACGTAATGTTGTGTTGCGTTTACATCTTACCCAAAGTGCTAATGCGGCACCTACTTGTCCAGCACCAGCCATCGCTGCAATTGGCAATAAGTAAGTAGCACCAGATTGGTTAATCATTTCTATATGAATTGGCGTAAAAATATGATGAAGCCCTAACATAACTAATGGTAGGAAGCTTGCTCCAATGATAAATCCACTAAATACGCCACCAATACTAATAATTCCGTTAACTACTGAAACTAAACTGTCTGAAACAAAACCTGCTAATGGCATAAAGATAAAGATAGTTAATAGTCCTACAATCAACAATGCAATAGTCGGCGTTACAATAATATCAATCGCATTTGGCACAATTTTATGCAATCTCTTTTCGACAATACTTAAAATCCAAACGGCAAAAATAACGCCAATAATCCCACCTTGTCCAGGTTGCAATGGTTCTCCAGTGAAGACATTCATTAAAATATTTTTACCAGCAATACCCGTTAATAACGTTGTACCACCAATCACGCCACCAAGTCCTGGTGTCGCACCAAATTCTTTAGCCGCATTAATACCAGTGAAAATAGCTAAGTATGCTAACATACCGTCTTTAATGACATTAAATACTGTTATAAGTTGCGTAATCCAAGCACCTGAAATATAGCCTGCCACCATTAAGTTACTCAGTACTGCTGCAATACCACCAATTAATCCAGCTCCAATAAATGCAGGAATCAACGGTATAAAGATATTGGCAATTGATTTCAATACTTTATTCAACTTACCATTCTTTTGTTTTGCTTTATGTGCTTCTTTATTCGCCTTTGCTTTATCAGCTGCATATGATTTATAGTCCATTTTTTCACTATCATTGTGATTGTGTGGTATTTGGTCACCTAGTTTAACACCACTTAATTCCGCCATATGATTAGCCACTTTATTGACTGTACCAGGTCCAACCACAACTTGAATGCGTTCATCGTGTATAACACCCATGACACCATCAATATGCCTTAGTTCTTGGTCATCTACTTTATTTTCATCTAATACTTTAATACGCACACGTGTCATACAGTTCATGACACTATCTATATTATCCATACCACCTACTGCAGCAATAATTCGTTCTGCAAGTTGTTGTTCTTTGGTCATTTAAATCCCTCCTAAGGTTGTCTATCTCTGATTGCTCGTTTAACAATGTCACCATTGTTTAATAACCGTCTTGTTGCTTCTTCCTTAGAAATGCCACACATACCCATAACTGTCGCAACTTTCACATCATGCTCAGACACCTGATATAACACCATTGCTTCATCATATGTGATAGCACATATTTCTTGAATAATACGCACTGAACGGTCGATCAGTTTTTGATTGGTTGCTTTAACATCAATCATGAGGTTATCATAAACTTTTCCGACACCAACCATTGTGATGGTTGAAATCATATTTAAAATTAATTTTTGTGCTGTACCAGACTTTAAACGCGTTGAACCAGTTAATACTTCTGGACCAACTTTAACTTCTACTGGATACTGCGCAATTTCACTTATAACTGCATGTTCATTGCATGAAATAGATACTGTTGTAGCACCGATTGTGTTAGCAAATGTTAAACCGCCTATAACATATGGCGTTTTGCCACTCGCGGCAATTCCTATAACGACATCTTTTGATGTTAAATCTATATTTTTCAAATCTTCTTCCGCTAATTTTTTGTGATCTTCCGCACCTTCTACAGCCATCGTCATAGCATGTTGTCCACCAGCAATAATACCTATAATTTCATGAGGGTCAGTATTGAATGTAGGTACACACTCCGCTGCATCTAAGACACCCAATCTTCCACTTGTACCTGCACCGATATAGATCAATCGTCCACCCTTTTTATACTGTGCAATTGTTTTTTTAATTACTTTTGTCAATTGTGGTATTGCCTTTCGAACTGCTAACGGGACTTGCTGATCTTCTTTATTCATCGTAATTAAAGCCTCTTCCACAGTCATTTCATCAAGATGCATCGTCGCTTCATTACGCGCTTCGGTCGTACTATTTTCCATCACTTCTTACACTCCCTAGTTTTTTGAAAATCAAATGTATCATTCGGCTCGATACAACTTAACAGTGGTAAGTCTTCTTTAATAATTTGTGCAACAACATTCACATTGTCATGTGCACTAAGCGTTTGTCTCACAATTTGCATTTCGCCTTGATAACGTCCGTTATTCAAATTATCAACGGTTACTGAACCAATGCGTCGTTGCGTCGTAAACTGTGGTTGAATCGAATGTGGACATATTTGTCTTGACGTTTCCGAACGAATGACATTTTCCGGATTATCCGGGCGTACTTTATGACACATATCGAAAAGGTAAGTCACTGTCGTATCAAACACTTCTTCAATACATAACGTGAAATGCCTATGCTTGCAAAAATCTATAAGTTGTTTTGCCTGCCTCATTTCAATCAATGAGTCTCCAACTAACACTTCAGATACACCAGTTTCTTGTAATAATTTAGCTGCAACGACAGGATGACTATGTCTCGTTGCTTCAATTGTTGGCAAGCCTTTATGCAAAGGACCTCGCAAACCACTCCCTACAATAAAACCATATATTTGTGCCTTTGGATTAAATTGATAAATGAGTTCATTTTTCTTATTGACCAAGTCAACAGATAATCCCGTATCTGGTCTTGGATAATAGTTATGACAAAATGAAAGTAATGTAAAATCATTCAATTGTTGATGTAAGCTTGTTAACAATTCCCGGGAAATAATACTTGCATTCAAACAGCACTTTAAACCCTGTGCCATTATCGCTTCGATTGCCTCAATTGATGTACTATGATCGATACGAATCATAAATTGTGCATCATATTGTCGAAGATGCTCATAAAAAGATGGTGTTAAAATAGATGGATTAGCATCTATGAGGTAAGTCACTTGTTCATGTTTTAATAAATTGAGTAGTTTTGTGAAATAATGATATTTTGTCTCGTCATCTTCTTCTGGTATTTGTACAGATGTAAAAATCATTTGGTAACCTTGTTTAATCATTCGCTTAATATACGCTTCATCTAAAGGTTGTCCTAAATACACTGAAAAGCCTGTCAAAGTAGCCCTCCTTAACAATATAATTATTAGGAAAATATAGTTGAGTTGTGTAATCGCTTACATTTTACTATAAGAGAAAACACATTACAATATTAATCAGTTAAAGCCTGTTCATTGTAATAATCTTACATATTTCTGTCACAAGTTAATTATTACACCATCAAAGATTATCCTTTCTTTTAAGTGCTGATAATAGCTGCTACTGCTGAATTATTACAACAACTTTTATACATTTTATTCAGGATTATCTTATATTATGTTTTAATAATAATCTGTGAACAATTAAGAGATTTGAAATTGAATTTAATAATTGTATTGAAAACGCATACTTCACCATGCTAAAATAGGAGTCGCAAACAAATAAGATTCAATAAGATGTGATGGTAAGCTAGATAAACTAACGTATCAGTTTTATATACTACTTAGTCAATTGCTTCTTTTACATTAATTACATACACCAACGTGTTACTAAGTAAGATTAGGCATGAGTTAAATTAAGCTGTGATGGTTACCAACACAGTCTATTTGCTCGTGTCTTTTTTTATTGAATCTTAAATAATAAATACAACTTTGGAGGTTGGACAAGTGAGGAAGAAACTTTTCGGTCAATTGCAACGTATTGGTAAAGCGCTAATGTTACCTGTTGCGATTTTACCAGCAGCTGGTCTGTTATTAGCTATCGGTACAGCTATGCAAGGTGAATCATTACAACACTACTTGCCGTTTATACAAAATGGTGGCGTACAAACTGTCGCTAAATTAATGACAGGTGCTGGTGGTATCATTTTTGATAACTTGCCTATGATTTTCGCATTAGGTGTCGCAATCGGATTAGCTGGCGGTGATGGCGTAGCAGCTATCGCAGCATTCGTCGGTTACATAATCATGAACAAAACAATGGGCGACTTTTTACAAGTTACACCTAAGAATATTGGTGATCCAGCGAGTGGTTACGCTAGCATTTTAGGTATCCCAACATTACAAACAGGTGTGTTCGGCGGTATTATAATCGGGGCCCTGGCAGCTTGGTGTTATAACAAGTTCTATAACATTAACTTACCATCTTATTTAGGTTTCTTCGCTGGTAAGCGTTTCGTACCTATTATGATGGCTACAACATCATTTATTTTAGCATTCCCAATGGCATTAATTTGGCCAACGATTCAATCAGGATTAAATGCATTCAGTACAGGATTATTAGATTCAAATACTGGTGTTGCCGTATTCTTATTTGGTTTCATCAAGCGTTTATTAATTCCATTCGGTCTACATCACATTTTCCACGCACCGTTCTGGTTCGAGTTTGGTTCATGGAAAAATGCAGCTGGTGAAATTATTCACGGTGACCAACGTATCTTTATCGAACAAATTCGTGAAGGCGCACATTTGACAGCTGGTAAATTCATGCAAGGTGAATTCCCTGTTATGATGTTCGGTTTACCTGCAGCAGCTTTAGCAATTTATCACACAGCTAAACCTGAAAATAAGAAAGTAGTAGCAGGTTTAATGGGTTCTGCTGCTTTAACATCATTCTTAACTGGTATTACAGAACCATTAGAATTCTCATTCTTATTTGTAGCACCATTATTATTCTTTATTCACGCAGTACTTGATGGTTTATCATTCTTAACATTGTACTTATTAGATCTTCATCTAGGTTATACATTCTCAGGTGGTTTCATCGACTACTTCTTACTCGGTATACTACCTAATAAGACACAATGGTGGTTAGTTATTCCTGTAGGTCTTGTATACGCAGTTATTTACTACTTCGTATTCCGATTCTTAATTGTAAAATTAAAATACAAAACACCAGGTCGTGAAGATAAACAATCACAAGCGGCTACTGCTTCAGCAACTGAATTACCATATGCAGTATTAGAAGCTATGGGTGGTAAAGCAAACATTAAACATTTAGACGCTTGTATCACACGTCTACGTGTTGAAGTTAACGACAAATCTAAAGTTGATGTTCCTGGTTTGAAAGATTTAGGTGCATCCGGTGTATTAGAAGTCGGCAATAATATGCAAGCGATTTTTGGTCCAAAATCTGACCAAATCAAACATGAAATGCAACAGATTATGAATGGTCAAGTAGTAGAAAACCCTACTACTATGGAAGACGATAAAGACGAAACTGTTGTTGTTGCAGAAGATAAATCTGCAACTAGCGAATTGAGCCATATCGTGCATGCACCATTAACTGGTGAAGTAACACCATTATCAGAAGTGCCTGATCAAGTGTTCAGCGAAAAAATGATGGGTGACGGTATCGCTATTAAACCTTCACAAGGTGAAGTTCGTGCACCATTCAACGGTAAAGTACAAATGATTTTCCCAACAAAACATGCAATTGGTCTTGTATCAGATAGTGGTTTAGAACTATTAATCCACATCGGTTTAGACACTGTTAAATTAAACGGAGAAGGCTTTACTTTACATGTTGAGGAAGGTCAAGAAGTTAAACAAGGTGATTTATTAATCAACTTTGATTTAGACTACATCCACAATCATGCAAAGAGTGATATTACGCCTATTATCGTGACACAAGGAAACATTACAAACCTTGATTTTAAACAAGGTGAACATGGCAACATTTCATTTGGCGATCAATTATTTGAAGCTAAATAATGCTTACTATAAACAGGTGCGTATACCTTCATAAGGTGACGCGCCTGTTTTTTCTTTGCTATTGTATTTTGCAGCATCATTGATAGTTCGCTCTCCCCTTAAATTTTGAATTTTAAGATCATCAATTAACCCCCCCCTTCATACTCATTTCCTAAAAAATATTAATTGTTCACTATTGTTAGCGTTTTCACAACAAAGTCAACTTCCTTGACCTTACACTATATTCGAGGCTATCATTTTAAGTGTAAATATAGAGAAAAGGTGGTTTTTTTATGAAACAACGCATTGGAGCTTACTTAATTGACGCTATTCATCGAGCAGGCGTCGATAAAATTTTTGGTGTTCCTGGTGATTTTAATCTCGCTTTTCTAGACGATATTATCAGCAATCCCAATGTAGATTGGGTAGGAAATACAAATGAATTAAACGCAAGTTACGCAGCGGACGGTTATGCCCGTCTTAATGGACTCGCTGCATTAGTTACTACATTTGGTGTTGGCGAATTAAGTGCCGTCAACGGTATCGCAGGTTCATATGCTGAACGCATACCTGTCATTGCGATTACAGGTGCGCCGACACGTGCTGTTGAACATGCCGGTAAATATGTACATCACTCACTTGGTGAAGGTACATTTGACGACTACCGAAAAATGTTTGCACATATAACCGTTGCACAAGGTTATATCACACCTGAAAATGCAACAACCGAAATACCACGTTTAATTAATACAGCAATCGCCGAAAGACGCCCAGTTCATTTACATTTACCAATCGATGTCGCAATCTCTGAAATTGAGATACCGACACCATTTGAAGTAACGGCAGCCAAAGATACGGATGCATCAACATATATAGAGTTATTAACATCTAAATTGCATCAATCGAAGCAGCCTATCATCATTACTGGACATGAAATTAACAGTTTTCACCTTCATCAAGAATTAGAAGATTTTGTAAATCAAACACAGATACCAGTAGCACAACTTTCATTAGGAAAAGGTGCTTTTAATGAGGAAAATCCATATTATATGGGTATTTACGATGGGAAAATTGCCGAAGATAAAATACGAGATTATGTGGACAACAGCGATTTAATTTTAAATATTGGAGCCAAATTAACAGATTCAGCAACAGCAGGTTTTTCATACCAATTCAATATCGATGATGTCGTTATGTTAAATCATCACAATATCAAAATTGACGATGTTACAAATGATGAAATATCTCTACCATCATTGTTAAAACAGTTATCCAATATTTCACATACGAATAACGCAACGTTCCCTGCGTATCATCGTCCAACATCACCCGATTATACAGTTGGCACAGAACCATTAACACAACAAACTTATTTTAAAATGATGCAAAATTTCTTAAAACCAAATGATGTCATTATTGCTGATCAAGGTACATCATTCTTTGGTGCTTATGATTTAGCATTATACAAAAACAATACTTTTATAGGGCAACCGTTATGGGGTTCTATCGGCTATACATTACCTGCAACATTAGGTTCACAATTAGCAGACAAAGATCGTCGTAACTTATTATTAATTGGTGATGGCTCATTGCAACTAACTGTTCAAGCTATTTCAACTATGATTAGACAGCATATTAAACCGGTATTATTTGTGATTAATAATGACGGCTATACGGTAGAACGACTTATTCACGGCATGTATGAACCTTATAATGAAATTCACATGTGGGATTATAAAGCTTTACCAGCTGTATTTGGTGGTAAAAATGTTGAAATTCATGACGTTGAATCATCAAAAGATTTACAAGACACGTTTAATGCAATTAATGGTCATCCCGATGTGATGCATTTTGTCGAAGTCAAAATGTCTGTCGAAGACGCACCGAAGAAACTCATCGATATCGCTAAAGCTTTTTCACAACAAAATAAATAATTTCATCGTAAACAGGGTATAAGTTTAAGCGAATACTTTATTAAACGAAAAGGACTCTGATATAAGATGATTAATTTTAATAAAACCGCTTTAGTGTTAATCGACCTGCAAGAAGGTATACTTAAGATGGATTATGCGCCACATACAGCTGAAAATGTCGTTCAAAACGCTAATAAATTAATAGATGTTTTTAGAAAAAACAATGGCTTTATCGCTTTTGTTCGCGTGAATTTCTATGATGGTAAAGATGTATTGCAACCAAATGCAATGATCTCATTACCACCAAAAGAAGGCGACGACTACAGTCGTTTCCATCATTTATTAGACAAGAGAGATGACGATTTTGTCATAGACAAACGACATTTTAGTGCATTTGTAGGAACAGATTTGGACTTACAATTGCGACGTCGAGGAATTGATACGATTGTTCTTGGTGGTGTCGCAACGCATATTGGCGTAGATACGACAGCGCGAGATGCCTATCAATTAAACTACAATCAGTTTTTTGTTACAGATATGATGAGTGCACAAAACGAAACGCTACATCAATTTCCAATAGATAATGTATTCCCATTGATGGGACAAACAATAACTACAAACGACTTTCTAAATGTATTGAACTAAACATATACTTCCCCCCTTCAATCATGTTGAGGGGGATCTTTATTTCACAAAGTATTAATACGTCGGGTTGTCTAACCTTCTATATTTAACATATTCTATATCTGTTAAATCGTTCTTAACTTACGCCCCTACTACATAAAAAACAGTATTTATTCCGGAATTTTCAAAAAATTTAGTATTTATTGCAAAATTATGTATCACTTTATGTTTAATTTTTGATATTATCTTAATTAAGTAGATTTTTATAAGTTCTAAAAAGGAGAACAAATACATATATGAAGAAGAAACTAACATTTAAAGAAAACATGTTTATAGGTTCTATGTTATTTGGTTTATTCTTTGGTGCCGGCAATCTTATCTTCCCAATACACTTGGGTCAAGCTGCTGGTTCTAACGTTTTTATCGCTAACTTAGGATTTTTAATTACAGCAATTGGCTTACCATTTCTAGGTATCATTGCTATTGGCATTTCAAAGACATCTGGTTTATTTGAAATTGCATCGCGTGTTAATAAAACATATGCTTACATTTTCACGATTGCCTTATATCTAGTTATCGGACCATTTTTCGCCTTACCTAGACTGGCAACGACATCATTTGAAATTGCATTTTCGCCATTTTTATCACCAAAGCAAATCACTTTATATTTATTTATTTTTAGCTTCGTCTTCTTTGTGATTGCATGGTTTTTTGCGAGAAAGCCATCAAGAATTTTAGAATATATCGGTAAATTTTTAAATCCGGTATTCTTAGTATTATTAGCAATTATTTTATTATTTGCTTTTATCCATCCATTAGGTGGCATATCTGATGCACCTATTAGTAAACAATATCAATCACATGCCTTATTTAACGGCTTTTTAGATGGATACAATACCTTAGATGCGCTAGCGTCATTGGCATTTGGTATCATCATTGTTGCAACGATTAAAAAGTTAGGTATCGAAAATCCAACTGATATCGCTAAAGAAACAATTAAGTCTGGTACTATCAGTATCATTATGATGGGGATCATTTATACCCTACTAGCAATCATGGGTACATTAAGTATTGGTCATTTCAAACTTAGTGAAAATGGTGGTATTGCCTTAGCGCAAATTACGCAATACTACTTAGGTAACTACGGTATCGTCCTGTTGTCACTTATCGTTATGGTTGCTTGTTTAAAAACAGCCATCGGTTTAATTACGGCATTTTCAGAAACATTTGAGCATTTATTCCCGAAACTGAATTACCTAGCGATTGCAACAGTTGTGAGCTTTATTTCGTTCTTATTCGCGAATGTTGGCTTAACTAAAATTATTATGTACTCAGTCCCAGTGTTAATGTTCTTATATCCATTAGCAATTGCCTTGATTGTACTAACATTATTTAGTAGCAAATTCCATCATTCAAAAATTATTTATCAATGTACCATTTTCTTTACAATGATTGCTGCATTAGTAGATGGATTAAAAGCTAGTCCAGAGTTCATTTCAAGCACATCATTCTCACAAACTTTGATTAATTTCAGCCAAAAATATTTACCATTATCAGACATTGGTATGGGCTGGGTTGTTCTCAGTTTGATTGGTTTCATTATCGGCTTCATTATTTATAAAATTAAGCATCGTAAAATTCCACAAGCATAATACTATGCCACAGTCATATGTTAAACATATGCTTGTGGCATTTTTTATTCATACTACATTAAACTGCAATCGTATACATACATATCAATGATTATCCACAAAAAATATTAGTACTTTCATTTTACAAATCACATTAATACAAACACAACCTTATCTTTATATTATTAAATTTACATTTGACACTTATATTGAACAACTGTAATATATTAATATTAATTCTTTAAATTGTATAAATATAAAGGAGGGAGACCGATGAATTCAATCATTGAATTAACTGATTATTATAGCTCTAATAATTATGCACCACTTAAGCTTGTCATTTCTAAAGGTAAAGGTGTCAAAGTTTGGGATACTGATGGCAAACAATATATAGATTGCATTTCGGGTTTTTCAGTTGCAAACCAAGGCCATTGTCATCCAACAATTGTTAAAGCGATGACAGAACAAGCTTCAAAGTTGTCTATCATTTCACGTGTCCTTTATAGTGACAATCTCGGGAAATGGGAAGAAAAAATTTGTCATCTTGCTAAGAAAGACAAAGTACTCCCCCTTAACTCTGGTACTGAAGCTGTTGAAGCAGCCATTAAAATTGCTAGAAAATGGGGCTCTGAAGTTAAAGGCATTACTGACGGACAAGTTGAAATCATCGCTATGAATAACAATTTTCACGGTCGTACACTTGGCTCATTATCACTATCTAACCACGACGCATATAAAGCAGGATTTCACCCCCTACTTCAAGGCACTACAACTGTAGATTTTGGAGACATTGAACAATTAACACAAGCTATTTCACCAAATACAGCAGCAATTATTTTGGAACCAATTCAAGGTGAAGGTGGCGTTAATATACCACCGAAAGGATATATTCAAGCTGTGCGTCATCTATGTGATAAACATCAAATATTATTGATTGCAGATGAAATTCAAGTTGGTCTTGGTAGAACTGGGAAATGGTTTGCGATGGAATGGGAGCAAGTTGTTCCAGACATTTATATTTTAGGTAAGGCATTGGGTGGCGGCTTATACCCTGTATCTGCTGTACTTGCAAATAATGATGTCATGCGTGTTCTAACACCAGGTACACATGGTTCGACATTTGGTGGTAACCCTTTAGCCATTGCAATATCGACGGCAGCGCTTGATGTACTTAAAGATGAACAACTGGTTGAACGATCAGAACGCTTAGGTTCATTTTTATTAAAAGCGTTGCTACAACTTAAACATCCTAGTATTAAAGAAATTAGAGGTCGTGGTTTATTTATAGGCATAGAGCTTAACACAGATGCTGCACCTTTTGTGGATCAACTGATTCAACGTGGAATCTTATGCAAAGACACGCATCGTACTATCATTCGATTGTCTCCACCTCTAGTCATTGATAAAGAGGAAATCCATCAAATTGTTGCAGCTTTTCAAGACGTTTTTAAAAATTAACAATTAATCATTTATATATGACATAGGAGGGATTCATGATGATTAAAGTAGGTATCGTTGGCGGTAGCGGTTATGGCGCAATTGAATTAATTCGATTGTTACAAACACATCCTCATGTAACGATTGCACACATCTACTCACATTCAAAAGTAGATGAACCGTTGAAATTAACATTTCCACATTTACAACATATTATGCAACATTTCGAAGCACTTACAGTGGACAATAATGACTGTGATGTAATTTTCTTTGCGACACCAGCACCCGTAAGTAAAACATGTATCCCTCCCTTAGTAGAAAAAGGTATTCATGTTATCGATTTATCTGGCGCATTTAGAATTAAGAATCGTGAAATATATGAAGCATATTACAAAGAAACTGCTGCAGCACAAGATGATTTGAATCATGCTATTTACAGCATTTCAGAATGGCAATCGTTTGATAACAATGGAACGAAGCTCATTTCTAATCCTGGCTGTTTCCCTACAGCAACATTATTAGCATTACATCCACTTATTAGCGAAAAAATAGTAGATTTGTCATCTATTATTATTGATGCTAAGACCGGCGTGTCAGGTGCTGGTCGTTCATTATCACAACGTGTTCATTTTTCAGAAATGAATGAAAATCTAAGCGCTTATGCAATCGGAAACCATAAACACAAACCGGAAATCGAGCAATATTTATCTATCATTGCGGGTCAAGATGTATCAGTCATATTTACACCACATCTCGTACCAATGACACGAGGTATTTTATCAACAATATATGTCAAATTATCATCTGAATATACGACTGAATCATTACATAAATTAATGACCTCTTATTATGCTAATCAGCCATTTGTCAGAATTAGAGATATTGGGACTTTTCCAACCACAAAAGAAGTACTCGGTAGTAACTACTGCGATATCGGCATCTATGTAGATGAAACAACGCAAACAGCAATTTTAGTATCAGTGATTGATAACCTTGTCAAAGGCGCAAGTGGGCAAGCCATTCAAAATTTAAATATATTATATGATTTTGAAGTGACGACTGGCCTAAATCAATCACCAGTTTATCCATAAGGGGTGTTAGAATGAAACATCAAGAAACGACATCACAACAATATAACTTTTCAATTATTAAACATGGCGATATCAGTACACCTCAAGGCTTCACGGCTGGTGGTATGCACATCGGTTTACGCGCTAACAAAAAAGACTTTGGGTGGATTTACTCATCGTCTTTGGCAAGTGCAGCTGCCGTATATACTTTAAATCAGTTTAAAGCTGCACCACTTATTGTCACTGAAGACACTTTACAAAAGTCTAAAGGAAAATTACAAGCACTTGTTGTTAATTCAGCTAATGCAAATTCTTGTACCGGTCAACAAGGCATAGATGATGCACGACAAACACAAACATGGGTTGCTCAACAACTTCAAATACCATCTGAGCATGTTGCTGTTGCTTCAACTGGGGTCATTGGTGAATATTTGCCTATGGATAAAATTAAGACTGGGACCGAACATATTAAGGATGCTAATTTTGCAACGCCAGGTGCGTTTAACGAGGCAATTTTAACAACTGATACCTGTACAAAACATATCGCTGTATCACTAAAAATCGATGGTAAAACCGTTACAATTGGTGGTAGCGCCAAAGGTTCAGGTATGATTCACCCAAATATGGCTACCATGCTTGCTTTTATAACAACCGATGCATCGATTGAATCGAATACACTTCATCAATTATTAAAATCTTCGACTGACCATACATTTAATATGATTACTGTTGATGGCGATACAAGTACAAATGACATGGTATTAGTCATGGCAAATCACCAAGTTGAACACCAAATACTTAGTCAAGACCATCCACAATGGGAAACATTTGTTGATGCATTCAATTTTGTCTGTACATTTTTAGCTAAAGCTATAGCCAGAGATGGCGAAGGCGCAACAAAGTTAATCAGCGTCAATGTGTCAGGCGCTAAATCAATATCAGATGCAAGAAAAATCGGTAAAACTATCGTAAGTTCAAATCTAGTAAAATCAGCTATTTTTGGCGAAGATGCCAATTTTGGTCGAATCATTACAGCTATTGGCTACAGCGGATGTGAAATTGATCCTAACTGCACATATGTTCAACTGAACCAAATACCTGTCGTTGATAAAGGTATGGCTGTACTATTTGATGAGCAAGCTATGTCGAATACATTAACTCATGAAAATGTCACAATTGACGTTCAGCTTGGTTTAGGTAACGCTGCAGCGACTGCATACGGTTGTGATTTATCCTATGATTATGTGCGTATCAACGCATCATATCGAACATAAGGTGGTGTTGGTTAGATGAAATTTATTGTCATTAAAATTGGTGGCAGTACACTTAGTGACATGCATCCATCAATTATTAACAATATTAAGCATTTACGATTAAACAACATCTACCCTATTATCGTTCATGGCGGTGGCCCATTTATTAATGATGCATTATCAAACCAGCAAATCGAGCCACACTTTGTTAATGGCCTAAGAGTGACTGATAAAGCAACCATGACCATTACTAAACACACGCTCATTGCAGACGTTAACACTGCATTAGTAGCTCAATTTAACCAGCACCAATGTTCTGCGATAGGCTTATGTGGTTTGGATGCTCAATTATTTGAAATTAAACGTTTTGATCAACAATATGGATATGTCGGTGTCCCGACCGCTTTAAATAAGGATGCTTTACAGTATATATGTACTAAATTTGTACCTATCATCAATTCGATTGGTTTCAATAACCATGATGGAGAATTTTACAATATTAATGCTGACACGCTTGCCTATTTTATTGCATCATCATTAAAAGCGCCTATTTATGTATTAAGTAATATTGCAGGTGTACTCATCAATGATGTGGTTATACCTCAATTGCCATTAGTCGATATTCATCAATATATTGAACATGGTGATATTTATGGAGGTATGATTCCCAAAGTGCTAGATGCCAAAAATGCGATTGAAAATGGCTGTCCTAAAGTTATCATTGCATCAGGAAACAAGCCAAATATCATTGAATCTATTTACAATAATGATTTTGTTGGCACAACAATCCTTAATTCATAACTATGAAATTAAGGCCTAACAAGTTTTGACACGCGATGATTCCAGTTCGATTATCCATTGCGCTAAAACATTTATTTACCGTTCATCTCGTTAACAATTTTGAATACAGTACGATACAATATGAGATGTAAAAAACTAATAACCTTTTACAAATTTGTTTATCAAAATATTTTAAGTTTTGCAAAGCTTTTTATTGTGATTATTTTCACAAAATACTATAATGAGGATAGTAAATAGAGAGGAGTCCTTAAGTTGACGAAACGACAAATGGGTATATTCATTTATGCTGGAATTATCGGTGGCTTGTTATCTGGAATTGTAAAATTAGGTTGGGAGGTCATGTTTCCACCTCGCACACCAGAACGTAATGCAACGAACCCACCTCAAGAGTTATTGCAACAATTAGGATTTAGTAGTGAGTTTACGCATCAAACATATACATTTTCAAATATGGAATTGCCTTGGGTAAGCTTTATTGTCCACTTTAGTTTTTCTATCGTCATTGCAATTATTTACTGCATATTAGTTAAAAAATACGCTTACTTAGCAATGGGACAAGGTGCTGTTTTTGGTATTGCTATTTGGGTATTATTCCACCTTATCATTATGCCAATCATGCATACTGTACCTGCTGTGTGGGATCAACCATTCCAAGAGCATCTGTCAGAATTCTTTGGCCATATCGTCTGGATGATGACAATTGAATTAGTGCGACAACATTTTGTCTATCGCTATAAATTAAATTAATACACTGACTAACATTGACGTGAGTTTTAAATCATCGTTTGAGTATGATGATTGATGCTCACGTTATTTTATTAACTGACATGATATGATTCCAGCCAACTTACGTGAGCATTAAAGTCTCAAATGCGTCGCAACAAACTATTATTTTCGGTAATTTCAATATTGCTCAGTATATTTTCACCTTATCACTTACTTTAATCTCGTCATGATTTTGAATGATGCCATCGTGTATTCACCTTTCGTTTTTCCAATAAAAAAACATCTAACAGTAAACATTTAGGCAGTATAGTTTAAAATCACTGCGCAATGATACTGTCAGACGTCATATTAACTACTCAATAACTGAAATACAGACACTTTTTTATAACCCCAGGGTGCCTGTCCTAAGAAACATACCTGTACCATAAACTGATCAAAAATAAATTGTTTGAACTTCACTTCACGTGATTGATAAAAGTGTGATTGTGTCATATCATAAATATCCAATCCTTTGATTAAACCTTCACCAATCAATTTTGTAAAACTTTCTTTTTGTGTCCATATTTGATAAAAATCATTTAAACTACATATTTGATGTGCTTCGTTTGTAGAGAAACACGTCACTAACGTACGCCAGTCTAAACGTTGTGATATCTTTTCGATATCAATACCAACTGGTTCTTTATCGACAACACACACGATATAAGGATAACTATATGATAAGCTCACATAGATGGGCTGTCCATCACGATTGTGTTGAACAATATCTGCCTTACCTCGTGGCGAAATGTGATAATGCCATTCATGTGGTAATAAACCTGTGTCATGTTGAAGTCCATATTGCACTAAAATATCTCCCAATCTGTGCATGAGTTTATCTTGATTGTATCTATAGTTGACTGTACGCGGTTTTTTATATGACCAACGACTTTGTGATATTAATTCTTCAATACTTTTCAAGTTACTCTGTAATTGCATTACAAATACTGTCATAACTTTCCCTACTTACTTATTGAATATTGTTTTGATATATTGTGCCCAATGATACAGCCAATTGTTAGTTATCGTTGGCCATTTTTCACTGATGTGATTCATTATTTTTAATGTTAATGTTGTATCTATCATTGCTAGTTGTTGTTCACGGTCAACACTAGTTAATCCAATCGTTTCGTACATGTCTTGTTTCTGTAAAATTTCATTAAATGATTCATCGCTGACGAGTTCAATTTCTTTGCGCTTAACGCATTCTAACAAAGATTTCACCGGCATTTTATTAGGTGATAGCACATGGTAAATGATTTGTGGTGTGTTGACCTGTGCTAATGCGACAATTTGTCTTGCAGTCGTATCCACAAAAGAAAAATCTACAGGCATTTCAGCCATGCTAACCCCGATACAATCCAGTTGTAACAAATCATTCATTACCATTGAAAAACGGTTAGTCTTTATATTTCTCATATGCCATCTTCCATTGTAAGGATTCGTCAAATTACCAACACGTACAATCCGACCATCTAAGCCATTATTTACAGCTTCTAATACTTTTAATTCACTATAAAATTTGCTCCGTGTATATGGTGATGTTAGTAGTTGCCCTTTATAGACATCCGCTTCTGAAAATGTCACATCTTCTGTGTCTATATCAAAATAAGTTCCCACACTTATCGTAGACACATATATTAACCTTGCATGATGTTGTTGTGCCAAACGTATGACATCAACAGTACCTTGAACATTTACTTTTTCAAATTCATCATCATCACCAAAGTGATCTGTACGAGCACCTGCATGAATAATCGTATCCATGTTTTCTGGTAAAACAACATCATCCATACACTCGAAATCACCAACAATGACTTCAATGTTTGATAACATTATTTCAACCGTCTCTTCTGAAAAATAATCATTTAAATTCGTCATCAACTTATACCATGCTATTTCCTCATTATCAGCACGTATGAAACAATAAATGCGATGACTGTATCCTTGTAGTGCTTCAATCAGATAAGCACCTAAAAACCCTGTCGCGCCAGTCAATAGTGTATTTCCTATAGGTCGATGACTTAGACTATCCTCTAAAATACCCAAGTTATAACGAGACATAACAATCTTTTGTAATTCCGAAAGATTATCCGGTAATGCAACTAATGATTGTTGATTTTGGTGCATATAATTAACAATCTGTCGCACGGTTTTATATTGGTATAATGTCTGCATTGAAATATGATGGCCAAATCGTTTTAAATGCGAGACAACTAACATCGCCTCTAATGAGTTACCACCAAGTTCAAAGAAATCATCGTCAACACCGACATCATTTTGTTTCAATACCTCTCCAAATACATCAACAAATGTCTGCTCAATTTCATTAGAGGGTTCGCTATACACTTTATTAGACTGTTGTATAGGTGATGGATTTGGCAAACGCGTAGTATCCACCTTGTCATTCGTGGTTAATGGCATACAATCGATATGCGTTATAGTCTTAGGAATCATATACTTAGGCAGCTGATCATTTAAATATTGCTTCAAATCCTGCTCCACTTGTTGCTCTCCGACATAATAAGCATTCAATATATCATGCGTATCAAAGTGACTTACTGTTACAACACAATCAGATATACCACGAATAGCTAATATTACATTTTCAATTTCATCAAGTTCAATACGGTACCCGTTAACTTTCACTTGTTTATCTATTCTTCCTAAAAATTCAATTTGACCATCAGATGTATAACGTGCTAAATCACCACTATGATACAACTTTCCTTTACCAAATGGATTATTTTGCCATTTATCAGCCATTAATTCTGGACGGTTAATATATCCTATCGCTAAACTATCACCTGCAATACACAACTCGCCTGGCATACCAATACCGCATAACAAACCATCTGACATAATATACACTTGGATGTTAGATAAGGGTTTGCCAATTGGAATCGTCTCAGGTATCAAATCACCACAATGATGTGACCAAAACGATGTGATGACTGTTGACTCAGATGGTCCATAGGCATTGAAATACGTGCCACAATGCTTCTCAATATATTTAACAAAGGATGCCGTACTAGTTGCCCCGCCTGTAATCAACTTTTCAATATAAAAGTCTTCCATAATACTACACATCTGTAACGGAATCGACGCAACCGTCACACGATGCTTATTAATGAGTTGTTGTAACTGTTCTGGATTAACACGTTCCTCTCTATCTGGAATCACAAGCGTATGACCATTTAACAAACAACAATAAATCTCCATAACTGATGCATCAAAAACAATATTTGCATGTTGCAAAAATACTTCATTGTCGCCTAATTGCAATTCAGTTGACCATGCATGCACTAAATTCAACAAATTTCGTTGTCGTATGGCAACCCCTTTAGGCATCCCGGTCGTACCAGATGTGTAAATAGCATACATCTCATTATCTAACATCGCTGTGTTTTCAAGTTGATTGCCATGTAAATCATCATATTGTTCATTTTCCTTTGATTCAACAAAGCCTTTAGCATTTTCCAATTGAATGACTGGTAATGTCGTTTCAATTTCAACGCCGTAAGACATGACTGCAGTTACTTTAGCATCCTCCAAAATTGCGCCTTGTCGCTTTTTCGGAAAATCAATATCGATAGGTATATAAGATGCACCTACTTTAACTGTCGCCAACATCGCCGCAATCATTTCAAAACTACGTTCTGTAAACAAGGCAACCCGTTGACCATTGCCCACACCATTTGATAGAAGCATGTGCGCAATGGCATCCACATAGTTGCGTAATGTTTCATACGTCATTGTCAAATCATTCATGACTAGCGCAACATGATTACCTTGTCGTGAGACAGCTTCATTAAAGTAACTTATGATAGATTTATTTCCCGGGACATTAAGCATTCGATCGTTAACATGCGTATTGACCCAATTTAGAAGTTCCTCCGTGCCGTTTGGTATATCACAAATTTGTAGTGTATCTTGATGCTTCAAAATATAATCAATCATAATCATACATTGATTACCCATGTGACGAACTGTTTCTGAGTGATATAAATCGGTATTATACTCGATATTGATTATATAGTCATCGCGATCTTCTTCAATGATGAAAGATAAATCAAATTTCGCCGTCACTGATTTGGGTTGAATGTGTGTTAATTTACTATGCCCAAAATGAGCATGATTCGTTTCATTGTTTTGTAGTACTAACATGACATCAAATAATGGATTCCGTGAGGCATCATGTGATTGATCTAAGTCATTTACTAAACATTCGAATGGGTATTCTTGATGCTCGTATGCCTCCAAACTCATTTCCTTAACCTCTTGTAAAAACTGTGTCCACATTTTATCAGGTGACGGTTGCCCTCTATATACCAACGTATTAGCAAACATGCCTAGCATTTGCTCCGTGCCTTTATGCATACGCGCACTCATCACACTACCGACAACAACATCATCTTTTCGAGCATATCTGCTTAACAACGTCATAACCACACTCATAAAGAACATAAAATCAGTAATTTGATGCTTTTCTACATACTTTTGAAGTAGCTGTCTCATTTGTTGATTCATTGTAAATGTCATCATTGCTCCATTTGTCGTTTTAATATTTGGTCTAACATAGTCTGTCGGTAAGCTTAAAATAGGTACTTCATCTTTGAATTGAGATAACCAATATTGTCTATGTTTCGTCATATCACGATGCGACATCCACTCACTATAGTCTTTATATTGCAATTTAAGTGGTAACAATAATTTATGTTGATAAAGTGCGTTAAGATCATTCATTAATTGTATATTACTCATACCGTCATTAATGATATGATGTGTATCTATAAACAGGTATGCATGTAAGGGACTTCTAATGTATCTCACTCTAATTTGACTTGGCTTTTCCAAATTAAAAGGTGCCACAAATTGGCGCATGATTTCTTGTTCATCCGTAAAATGCGTGTTAACTTCTTCAAAGTCAGCTACAACATCTGCCACAATACGTTGTCGAACCTCATCATCTACAACAATATATTGTGTTCGTAGAATCTCATGTCGCGCTATCAAATGCTGAACTGCTTGTTGCAATTGAGCTACATTAAGTCCTGATGATAACCGCCATAAAAAAGGTACGTTATACACCGTATCTTTATGGTTTGATTTCCATAATAAATACATACGCTTTTGTGCAGAGCTCAGCACATAATCATCTTTAACTATAGCTTCTGGAATCACTTCATAGTTTTGTTCTTGAACCTTAGCAATCGCTTGTGCTAGTTCAAATACAGTTGGCTTTTGTAATAAATCACCAATTTGTAATCGTTTCCCAGTAGATGCCTCTATCCGATTCACCACTAACGTTGCTTTTAATGAATGGCCACCTAATTCAAAGAAATTATCATGAATACCTACTTGATTCACATGTAAAATATCTGCAAAAATTTGGCATAGCAAGTGTTCGGTATCTGTACTCGGTGCTACATAGGCATCCGTATCGACATAGTCCATGATAGGCAATGCCTTCTTATCTAATTTCCCATTAATAGTAATAGGAATTTGCTCAATATGCATAAAATTAACTGGTATCATGTACTCCGGTAAGGTCATACGTAATTGTGATTTAATCTTATTATGTGATAATGTATGCATCGCTTCATAATAAGCAACGATATACTGATCTTGATTATGATTTTGAACAATAACAACAGCTTTATTAATACCTTGTATACGCTCGAGCGCATGCTCAATCTCTGACAATTCAATCCTAAACCCTCGAATCTTAACTTGTTTGTCCTTTCGATATAAATAATCTATGTTGCCATCGGGTAACAGACGAACGATATCACCACTTCTATACATCAGCTGATTTATATTTGAATCTTTGATAAATTTATCTGCTGTTAATTCTGGCTGATTTAAATAACCTGCAGCTAACCCAAAGCCACTTGTACATAATTCTCCAGGAATACCAACACCACATCGACGCTCGCCTTGCATGATATAAACATGAGTACCAAGAATTGGTTTACCAATAGGAATACGATTTGGAACTTTGTTAGGTATATTATACGTCGTTGTAAATGTTGTATTTTCAGTTGGTCCATAACCAT
Organism: Staphylococcus sp. EG-SA-15; assembly: GCF_017151895.1. Taxonomy (NCBI): domain Bacteria; kingdom Bacillati; phylum Bacillota; class Bacilli; order Caryophanales; family Staphylococcaceae; genus Staphylococcus; species Staphylococcus sp. EG-SA-15. The sequence goes on from NZ_JACVZN010000020.1 coordinate 28,319, forward strand.
TAATAATTTGAGGATGCTTCGATCTTTGATTAAGCAAATCCACCCACTTAGCATTCAATACTTCTCCACCAATTAATAAATACTTTAACGGTACCAATACTTCTATTCGTTCACTAGCAATCTGATTAAATAATGAGGAGGTTAACCACATAGTATTAACGTCATTTTCATTGATCAATTGTTCTAACGCTATTGGATTTAATAATTGTTCTTTTTTAGCAACAATCAGTTTTCCACCATTGAGCAATGCACCATATATTTCAAATGTTGCAGCATCAAAGGCTATAGTTCCTGATAACAAAATCGTCGTCTTTTCATTTAATGGTACATAATGATTTTGATGGACCAAGCGAACAATACCTCGGTGTGGAATTAGTGTCCCTTTAGGGTTACCAGTTGTCCCCGACGTGTAAATAACATACGCATGATCTTCTAACGTGTTACATTTAGAAAGATTATCAATATTTTTCCACGCTATCTTGTTCAAATCAATGTGATTAATATTTTGTTTACCATTTTCACATAAAGCTTGGTACGTTATTACAACTTTAGGCGTTGCATCTTTTAAAATGTACTCCTGACGATCACTTGGATAGTTCGTATCAATTGGCACGTAAGCCCCACCAGCTTTCAACACACCTATCATCGCTATTATCATCTCAATACTTTTTTCAGCAATGACAGCGACACGATCATTAGGTTCAACACCGTACTGGTTTCTCAAACGGTGTGCTAAATCATTCGCGCGTGCATTCAATGTTTGATATGTTATAAACACTCCGTCAAATTGCACAGCGACATGATTCGGCGTTGCTTCAACTTGTTGCTCAAATAAGGTAACAACTGTTTGCGCATCATCTATTTCAGGCAAACTTAAATTGATATCGTCATATAATTGAATATCACGCTCTGTCATCAAATTAAGTTCATCTACAGTTGTTCGTTTATTTCCATTTTCTTCAGTGATTTGCAAATAAATATTACGAACTAAGTCACTTAGCGTCTCGATTGAGAGCAAATCATATGCTGCACTGTTATATATAATTTTGAACCCGTGTTGATGTGGAAAAATTTCAATATCCGCTAAAGATGTATGTGCATCATGTATTTGATGTACATCCTCAATAACATCATTACAACAAGACATCATATGATGATAACAATGAAAAATAGTCTCTAATGAAAGCGAAGACTTCGCGCACTGTAATTGCGACATATTTTGCAACACACATTTGTTAAAATCTGTTGTAAAACGTTGACATACATCTTTTGCATCGATTGTTAACGTTAATGGCACAATATTTCCGTGTAAATCATTTGGTAAATGTGATGGTACATGTATACCTAATGTGACATCATGTTGTTGACTCATTATATGATTAGCTAAATACATACTAACAGCCAACGATGCCATATCTATTGATGTCATATCATCAATCAAATACGTTTGATATAAAGCTTGCTCAAATGGATGCTTAATTGGTAAATAACTATCAATATGGATGTCAGAGTTATTCTCTAACCGAAAATAGTTTGAGTCTAATGCTATATGCGATGCATCTTGATTGTGCTTATCATCATTTCTATTTAAATGTGCATGCTGTCGAGTATTGTTAATAACAGTATTGCCACGATATGCATTGCATAAATCATCAATGAAAATATCAATTTGACTATCATCGAAAATGGACACATGAAAATCTAATATTATATATGCAGCATCAGCGAACTGAAACAATTTAAATTTGAATAAAGGTGAATCATTAAAATGGTAAGTACTTAATTCTTGCTTAAAAAAAGCTTCTAAATCATAGTTTACGGAAGAAGATGGAACTTGTTTTATCTCAATAAAAGGCAGAAATTCATGAAGTATCATTGTTAAATTGTCATCGGTAGTAACATCAAAAAAATGTCTTATAGATGCATGTTGTTGCACAATTGTCGATAATGCATACATCATTTTAGTAGCTTCAACATTTTTAGCGAGTTTAACCCAATACGCATTACGGTGTGTCGTTGATTCTGTATTATTTTTGTATATACGAAAATATTCCTGTTGAAATCTCAAATTACCCATAATCATAAAAAGTCCTTCTTTCATATCATAATACTCATTACTTACTGAAATTGCATGATGAAATGATAACCGACGAAATGTTAATTAACTCGTTATGTAATGATTAATATAAAACACCATTCGCAACATATGAGCGATATATTCTACCCTAAAATACATCTTGTATCATCGTTACAATTGGTATATTTTTCAATGTAAATTACATACATCTTCGATAAATAGCACACTACAACTCGTTAATCACTTTCTCTTGTTCATATCTCATTGCAAATTCAATATTGTTGTTACAAAATATCCATGAAGCAAGTTTATATTAAACAAACAACTCGCATAAAACAATTGTTATCCTTAAATTTTAACAAATTCTTAATAAATTTATCTCTATTTTAATTACGACCAAATTAATAGGTTTTCAATATAAAAAGATGCATAAAATAAATATTTAAATAAATTCAATTTGTATTCACTTGTTTTTGTCCCCCGAATACACCAGCAACAAGCATGCTAGCACCAATTGTTAAAACGATAAACATATACAGTCCCATTTGTAATGACGTTAAGAAAACACCCAACACAATCCCTAACCTAGCTAGTGTTTCTGAAAAATGAATACCTAATGCATTAACTGCACTATATGTTCCTCTTTTAGCTTTAGGAATAATTTTAAAGCGTTGTTCTGAAACTATAGGCGAATAAATAATCTCACCTACAGTCGCAATTATCATAAAAACAACTAATAAGCCAAACTGATTAAGATAGGTTAGACCACTATAGCCAACAATATAAATCAGCAAACCAGTGATTAAAGCTTTTTTAAAATCTATTTTCAATACAACTTTCGAGATTGAATACGTGAGTAAAATGACGACGACCGTATTAATCATTAGCAAGATTGCTAACATCTTAGCACCTGTAATATCATATGAACCTATACTTATTGTTTCAAACTGATCCTTTAGTCTAATAGCAATATATGAGGAGATTGAAAATTCACCCATCATGATGATACTGAACCCCGAAATCAATAACATATAATTACGGTCTTTCAAAACTAATTTATAACTGCGAAATATATTCATTATTTGTAATTTTTGATAACGACTTGCATGCCTCTTGTCATCACTTTGCTTTACTTGATTTCGGTCTTGAGGTAACCAAATATATAAAATAAAGAGTACAATTAAAAATATACAAGCTGCTATTAAGAAAAGTAGTAACATACTGTAGCCATACATCAAGCCACCTAACAATGCCCCAATAGCTACCGATAAGTTCGTCATCCAATAGCTAATCTTGTAAATATAATGTTCCACGTCTTCGGTAATTGCATCCATAATTAATGTGTCCATAACTGGAAATTGTAATCCCCAAACGATTGTAAATATGGCATATGCAACACAAAAACCAATAATTTGCCACAATTGATGTGACCCAAATACGCCCATGAACACAAGCATTATCACCATCGTCGCTTGATAAATAAGTACTAGCAACTTTTTCGGAAAAATCTCAATAAGGTAACCAGATATAATGGACAATGGAAATTTTAGAACCACTAAACCAACAAGATATATACCGACAATTGATTGACTTAACATATCTGTTAAATATAGTGCTATAAACGGTATAAATGCTGTCGTAATAATTAGCTGTAAAAAATTGCTAATCAATCGTACTTTCAAAGTCGTACTTAAGCGTTTCATTAATAACTACACCCCTATCCACATATATACACACTACCATTTATATAAAATCTATTATTAGATTATACGTTGAAACAAAGAATTTTTAGTTATACAAAGTTATTTAACAAACAAATGCATCGATTTTACAATGCATCTTGCATATAATGCCTCAAAAAAATTAGCACTATATGACTATATATTATTCCAAATGAATGAAATTTATCAATAATTGCGTAAGTGAACACATATGTGCGTAAATGTTAAATCATTGTCCTAACATAGCCGTGACTATACTTAGATGTAATCATAAAAAAACTACTGCCATCTTTACAACAGCAGTAGTGCTTATATGATTCATTTATATAAAATTGAAAGCGTTAATCGCTAGCCCAGCATCCTTATTCTATTTAGCTGTATAACTTTTACTAGCAATACGACCACTTGCAACAATAATATCTTTATCTTGGAAAGGTTCATGATTGAAGAAACGCTCTAAAATATCTTTAACTCCATCTTCAATGCGTTTTTGTGCTTCTAAAGTCATACCTGAATAGTGAACCGTCATAGCATTTCTAGGCATTGTTCTCCATGGATGATCAGCAGGTGCAGGTTGTGGATACCAAACATCACCAGCATATCCTTGTAAATGCTCGGATGCTAACGCTTCAACTAACGCATCGCGATTTACAATTTTACCACGTGCAGTATTCACTAAATAACTGTGTTTTTTCATACGACTTAAAACATCTTTATCAAATAAGTTATCAGTTTCTGGTGTTAATGGTGCATGAATTGTAATCGCATCACTTGATGAAACAAGTTCATCAAAGCTTACAAATTTAGACAATTTATGGTCTTGTTGATTGATTGGATCATAGTGTTGTAATGTTACATTAAATGGCGCTAATCTTTCAGCAACAAGTTGTCCAATTCGACCAAATCCAAAAATACCAATTGTTTTGTGTTGTAATTCATGCGCATGATTACCTACTTGAGACAAGTTCCATTCACCTTCTACTGATTGACGATGACCTTCTTCATAGTTTCTAAGAAGTATTAATAAATCCATAACCGCATGTTCTGCCACACTAACTGTATTACTTCCTGTAACTTCAACGACACCAATATTGTGTTCACTTGCTGCCGCTAAATCTACATGGTCAGATCCTACACCTGCTGTAATTGCTAATTTCAAGTTCGGTGCTTTTTCAATACGTTCACGAGTCATATATGCAGGATAAAATGGCGCACTAATAATCACATCCATATCTGGTAAATGTTTATCTAAGTCTTCACCATTATCTGCTAATATAATGAACTCATGTCCTCTTTCCTCTAAAAATGTTTTTAATCCTAATGCTTTTTTAGTATTAAGTAATTGATTTTCTTGACCTTCTACTGCTTCTGGAAATAATGCTACGATTTTCATATCCATCTCTCCTAAATGATAAATTTTGACTTCCTTAAAGTACGTGTTGCATGTTGCTTGTTTTAAAAATATGACAAAAAAAACGGCACCGTTTGACATACCACCCCCTTGAATTATTGTTAAATTCAAAGCGAAGTTAGCAAACAGCACCGTGTACCTTACACCAGCAACACTTATTCTATTGACTTATCGAAAACAAATATTGAAATGACTTCATCATCATTCAAATCAATATCTGTAAATAATTTTACAAACTTAGCGCCTACAAGACTTTCCATCTCATTTACATCTATTTCTTTATACATCTGTTTAATCTTCTCTGTGCGTGTATAATGGAGCATTGATTCATTGCGTTTGTCGTTTAGGTAAAAACTCTCAACTTTACTCAAAACACCTGTCATATGTGCAATCGCCCAATTATCTTTAAACGACACTCGAATACTATTGGGTCCTTTACCCACGTATTCTTTACGATAAGATCTTACTAGATTCGAGAATTGTTGTTCTTTAGTATGCGTATCTATAGTATTCACCTTCTTTAAAATAAGAAGTTCATTAATTGTTCACATTTTTATTATACACCTTATTAACACTTTTTCAATGATAACGATTATTATTATTACGAAATGTATATTTTCCTAGTTAAAAGGATATAACAAATTAACAGAAAATGTTTATAAACTAAGATTTATATTATTTTAAAAAATGTTTCAACAAACGCATCTAAACAAAAAATCAGCTTATCACACTTACCCCTTCAACTCTGCTTCAAGTTTACCTAAATGTCTTAATGTCGGCGTTAATGCTGCGAAGAAGAATCCTTCTTTTAACTTGCGAACTTGTGGCGAATATGGTGTGTACGCTCTTGAACCACCATTGACGACAGAAGCTTGATTTACATCTAACAATAAATAGCCGATGTCCTTCTTCAATGATATTAATTCACTTAAATGTGAAGTTAAGTTACCGTCATCTAATATTGCATAATATTCCTCTCTAAGTTGACGATAACGTTTTTTAAAAGCTTCAACATCATACTCTAAATATTGATTTATTCCGTTTTGCGCATTTGAAAATGCATCAATTAACTCTAAAGAACTTTTAATTGAGCCTAATCCTATTGGAATTTGGTAAGCAATAAATTGCGGGCGAATAGTTGCCGCAAACTGCTTCGCATCATGCGTGATGATTTGTGATTGTGGCACTACGACTTGATTCAATGTGATTTGATACGTTGCTGACCCGTTGACCCCTAAAAAATTTGTTTTTTCAACGAGAGTGATACCATCTTGATTGGCACGTAGAATGAACATGACAAATTCATCTGATGATTCATGTTTCGAAATCGCACCAAAATAATGGTCTTCTTGAATATTACTTACAGCTGGCATACGTCCACTGACAACCAATTGTCCATCAACATAAGTGTGTTCAAGGTTCAACTTTTCTAAATCATTAAATGACTTCATCGGATTAGACAATCCGGTAGCACCTAATATTTCTCCAGATAACAATTGCTGTTGTAAGTCATTATTTAAATGTGGCTGCGTGGCATTTTCTAAATACGTTGAAAAAGCTAATTGTCACCATAAACAAAATCCTGTTGTCAAACAAGACTGCGATACAGCTTCGATTACTTCAGCATTTTTTCTCAATGCCGCCTCACCGAAATAACCATCTACAAATAATTGTTGAATAAATGTTCTCGGATAATACGTCCCTTCATCAACTTCTACTAAATGAGGATCTAATTGTTCTTTGATAAGCGTTTCTAAAGTCATCATCATCTCTCCTTATTCACCAAATCTTCTAAGTATAAACTGCTCAATATAACTAATGAATCGATCAATAATAAAACCAAATAATCCGATAAAGAATATTGCTGCTAAAACATCTTCTAAGTTCAACATATTTCGTGCATCAACGATTAAAAAACCTAATCCCGATTGTGCACCAATCATTTCACCAGAAACTAAAAATATCCAACTTGTTCCTACCGCCATATGTATCCCAGCCATGATTTGTTTAAATGCCCCGGGAAATAATATATTGCGATACAATGACCACCCAGTTAAATTTAAATTTGCCGCTATTTTTAAATATTGAGGTTCAATGTCTCTAACGCCTTTAATAGTATTGAACACAATTGGGAAAAAAGCAGCGATAAAAATAATCGCAATCGCTGGCAAACTACCAATACCAAACCATAGAACAACAAATGGTGCCCATGCTATCGGAGATATCGGTCTAATCAATTGAAATAGCGGTTCGATAGCGTTGTATAGCCAACGATTCCTTCCAAGCAAGAAGCCCAATGGAATAGCAACCAACAATGCGACAACAAAGCCCGCTACAAATCTCCATAAACTAATTGCTAAATGTTGGAAAATTTCTCCAGTAACAATGAAAGTCCATATACTTTTTCCTACAAGAGCAGGACCAGGTAACAATACAGGTTGGTAATGCCCAATAATAATGACCATTTCCCAAATGCCTAAGAAAATAATAAATGTGATAATAGGTAATATAAATTTGTTATTTGTGGGACGTGTCATGAACGCGATGCCTCCTTATACAATGACGGTTCAACAAAGTCATCATATGCAGGTGGATTAAACAAATGATGTTGTTTTACCAATGTCGTAATTTCTTGATAGCCGGATGGCTTAATTGTTAAATCACCATAGGATGTCCATGCCGCTGACTGTGTTAAAACGTCACGACTTTGTTTAAAATGATGCGTCATAATGTCTACACTTTGCTTGCGATCATTCATTTTAAAGCCAGACTTTTTATAATCTTGTACAAATGCTTGCGCTACATCCTTGTGTTGATCAAGCAATTCTCCTCTCAGTACTAGCACACAGCAATACGCATCAGGTATAACGTCATCACCATGTTTCAAAGTCTTACCTTTGCCTAACTTTTCACCCAGTGCACCGAATGGTTCGGCTACAGAATACCCTGTAATTCTGTGTTCACTCAATGCGGCTGGCATTTCTGCTGGCGACATTTCATGATAGCTAAAATGCCCCGGTTTAATCTTTAATTGTTTACGTAATTCCTCAAGTAAAAGATAATGTGTTGAATAACGATGTGGTATACCAAAATGGTAATCATCGCCATTATTATTAAATTCATTTAAGTGCATACCTTTTTGTCCCATAATGACATTGCCTTCATGATGGCCCAATGCCACAGCCTTTATATTTGAGCCCTTCTGTTTTGATTTCATCGCTAGCTCTATTAAAGTTGATGCACCATCAATACGACCACTGTTTAATGCGTCCATTAAATCTGGCCAATTATTGAATTTAACTAATTCTAGTTTATATTTCGGATGATTGTATTGTGATAATAATTTTTTAGTCATCATCAAATTAGCTGAATGTGTAATCGGCAAATATCCAATTTTAATCACTTGCTGATTTTGGGCATTTTTAGACGGTTCTTTAGACGTCCTTTGCCAATCACATCCTGTAATTATAAAGATTCCAATGATGACGATTATGCTTAACCTTTTCATCGTCACTCACTCCTTATAAATAATATTCAGGTTCAACTTGATGATGATTCAATGCAAATGTTTCCATAATTTCATTACGAATCTTAAGTAGGTGGCTATCATTACGACTGCGTGGATGTGATGCTGTAATTTCATATTGAGAAATAATATTGCACCCTTCACCTAACAGAACAATGCGGTCGGAAAGATAAATAGCTTCATCAATGTCATGCGTCACTAAAATAATAGTTGATTGCGTTTTATGTTTTAGTTGCACTAGTTGATCCTGAAGTTTATAACGTGTAAATGCATCTAATGCACCTAATGGCTCATCCATCAATATAACGTTAGGCTTATGCACATGCGCTCGACATAGTGCCACACGTTGTTTCATACCCCCGGACAGTTGCTCGGGAAAATGCTTTCCCCTGTCTTCTAAATCAACTAATTTAAGCTGTGCGTTAATCTCTTCATCACTAATTTTCTGTTGAAATCCAATCCTAATGTTGTCATTAATCGTTTTCCATGGCAGCAAATTATGATGTTGAAATAGCATTAAACAATCTGGAGATGGCTGTTGTTTAATTTCGTTATCAATAATGACACGACCAGACGATGGATGAATAAATCCACCGATAATATTGAGTAAAGTAGACTTTCCGCAACCACTTTTCCCTATGAAAGTGACTATTTCTCCCTTGCTAATGTCCAAATTAAAGTTATGAATTACTTTATGTGATCCAAAGTGATGTTGTAATTGTTGAATTTTAATCATGACAAGCCCCCTTTTAATCCCTACTATTTTAATAGGAATTAAGTGTATATCTAAAGGGCTATGCCAAACACAGCCCTTATATCGTGAATTGTTATATCTATAGATGATTATGGTTTGGTATGAGTGCTCTTATAACATAAGCGTTATTCAATTAACGACGTTATATTAATTTCAGCTCTACTAAATTTCAATAAAATGATTGTTTTAGACAATACTTGCATTTAGTTCATTAGTTTCTTCATATCAACTACTTACATTTATAGCATTGAGCTATTCTAATTAACTGCAATCGAAATCCATGTCAAACCTAAATACATATATCTCATCAACTTGTTGTCTTATTAAAGTTTTTCGATGCCATCAATCGGTGTATCAACTGCTTTGCGCGCGCGACGTACCGCTTCTTCATCAGGTGCGTTGTATAAACAAATACATTTAGACATATCTTCACATACATATGTGCGTTTAAATTCAACTTCTGGCACTTCTTCATAATGAACAGAATTTTTCTTTTTACGTGCTAAATATTGATCCATCGTAATGCCTTCCGGAATGTTCCAAGTTACAAGGTAATCAACATGTGCATCACCATTTTTAACTTCATCTAAATCTTTACCAACTAAGCGTACTTCTTTGACTAATTGAATACTAATATCTGCTTCTGTTAAAAATTGTTTAGCTTCTGCTTCGTCATTTGCTTCCACAATAAAATAACCATGAGTTAAATTTTCAGTAGCTTGTACTTCAATTAATGTTGGAATTGTCTTCGTAGATAGTGATGCTGCCTTTGCTTCTAGTTCTTCTTTCGTTGATGCAAAATCAAGATTGTTAGCTTCTAATAAAAATAATGTCATTAATAAGACCTCCTATAACAATGGTTGAAAAAATATTACTATAATTCTTATCGGATTACAAGGATATTGAGCGATTTTTTTAAATATTTAGATAAAATTCTGTAAAATATATTTTCAAAGAGTATAAAAATCATGTTAGGGTATAAGTAAATAAACATATATATAGGGGGCTATCATTATGGATAAAGAATCTGTCGTAGCAAGTTTAGCTAGAAACAAAAAGATTGCTGTAGAAACAATGGCCGGTCAAAGATACATCATAGAACGCATTTTACATACAAATGATGAAAAACATATTCATATTTTGAAACCTAAAGATGTCGTGTTAGATGTAGATAGCATCAAAGAAATTGACGAAAATCATTTAAATGATGCAACATAATCCAAAACAAACGTGGGAGTGGGACAGAAATGATATTTTCGCAAAATTTATTTCGTTGTCCCACCCCAACTTGCACATTATTGTAAGCTGACTTTCCGCCAGCTTCTATGTTGGGGCCCCGCCAACTTGCATTGTCTGTAGAAATTGGGAATCCAATTTCTCTTTGTTGGGGCCCACACCCCAACTTGCATTACCTGTAGAATTTCTTTTCGAAATTCTCTGTGTTGGGGCCCCTGACTAGAATTGAAAAAAGCTTGTTACAAGCGCATTTTCGTTCAGTCAACTACTGCCAATATAACTTCGTAGAGCATAGAACATTGATTTATGTCCCAGCCTGTACAATGTTTTATTTATGTTAATTTGTCGAAGTATGGCTCGTCTAATGGATTCAATTGCAAGTTTTCAATTTGCAACGTTGAATGTGCAATGCCATATTTTTCTTTCAACAATGATGATACTTGATCAATCGCTTGATAATCATCACCCTCATATTTTTTATCTAACACAACATGGGCACTTAATGAATAATGCTCTGTTGTAATACTCCACAAATGAAATTCATGTACATCTAATATGCCATCTATGTTTTTAATATCTGCCATAATTTGATCAGTATCCAAATGTTGAGGCACACTTTCCATTAAAATTAACCACGCATTACGCGTAATTTTATAACCACCACGTAAAATGATGAGTGAAATTACAATACTAATGATTGGGTCGATGATGCGCCATCCTGTAAAGTAAATCAATACAACTGCAACGATGACACCAATAGAGTTCAATAAGTCTCCCATGAAATGCCATAATGCACTTTGAATATTGATATTGTCTTCTTGTTTTAAAGACCTTACAAGGATAATTGTCAAAATAATATTAACGAGTAAACCAATACTAGCAATCATAAACATAATGCCACTTTCAATTGGTTGCGGATAAATAATACGTACAATAGCTTCATATAAAATCCAGATTGAAATTACAATTAATGCTAAACCATTTAAAAATGCAGCTAATATCTCAAATCTTAAATATCCAAATGTGTATCGTGCAGTCGGCTTTTTACTTGCAAAATAAATGGCCAACATAGATAAACCAAGTGCTAATACATCACTAAGCATATGAAATGAATCTGACAGTAATGCCAATGAATTAGATACTAAACCTCCGACAAATTCAATCACTGTAAATAACAATGTGATGATTAGTGATGCCCACAGCGTCTTTTTAGAACTTTGTTGAATTTTTTGATGATTGACATGATGAAAATATTTGTATCTGTTTATCGTATTCGCCTTTTTCCCATTCATACGTTTGCCACTCCTAAATAAATGCGTCGTATTTAATATTGTCGCTTTTAAAAATAATTCTTTATAGCTTCTCAGATTAATATTAATGCTTCCGTAATTAACCATAATTTATACACCATCGTTCTTCACATGACAACTCATTAATCTTTACCCTTTATACCTTTATGTAATATCACCTTGGAAAAACTTTTACAGCACACTCGCTCTTTACTTTATCCCTATCATATAGAAAATTTTAATAATGTACGAGATTATTGTGTTAGTTACATAAAAATGACAAAAAAGTATCTCAAATTTATTGTTTAGTTTCATTAAGTTCAAAAAATCACAATAACTTTAATGATTGTTCCACATATTAAAACAAACGATGACTTTGCATATTGAACTTCATATTTCTAAATCACCATAATTAATAAACAACTCTGTCCTTATAATAGCCGCATCGCAAATTAGCATAATTAAAAAAAGCAGTAAGATGATTTGCAATTAAAAACCATCCTACTGCTATTATTTTAGTCATTATATCCTAATATCATGATACGTGTTCCTATATATTTTGTTTTGCTTAAAATCTAAACAACGCCGTTAAATGTTAAGACTTACCGCTAGACTGACCTACAAACACGCTTCAGAAACGATATTTATTCTAGTACAAACCTTTTAAAGCATTGCTTGTATCAATATAAATATTTTTAACTTGTTGATAGTTACTTAACGCACCTTTATAAGTTTCTCGACCGATACCTGATTTTTTATAACCACCAAATGGTGCGCCTTCTGGTACTTGGTTGTAAGTGTTAATCCAAATACGTCCTGTACGTACAGCTTTAGCAATATTTAATGCACGTGTGATATTTTGAGAAAATACACCGCCTGCTAAACCATACTCAGAATCATTAGCTATATCAATTGCTTCTTGATCGTCCTTCACTTTAATAACTGTTAACACTGGTCCAAATATTTCTTCTTGTGCTAATTTGTGATGATTGTCTGGCACAGCAATTAATGTCGGCTCAAAGAAGAACCCTTTATCTAATCCATTTTCAGTTAAGCGATGACCGCCTGCTAAAATTTGTGCATCTGATTCTTTTGCTGCATCAATATATGATTGAATTTTATCTAATTGATCCTTACCAGTTTGACTACCCATTTGTGTAGCTTCATCTTGTGGGTCTCCAACTTCAATATTTGAAAATGCCTCTTGTAAACGTGGCACCAATTGATTATAAATTTTTTCATGAACTAATAATCGAGAACCTGCACTACATACTTCACCTTGGTTGAATAAAATACCTAACTGAATACCTTCAACTGCAATGTCTAAATTAGCATCATCTAATATGATATTGGCGCTTTTACCACCAAGCTCTAATGTAGCGGGTACTAGATGTTTTGCTGCAGCTTCGGCAACTTGATAACCTACATCAGTTGAGCCCGTAAATGATAATTTATCTACACCATCATGATTGAAAATTGCATTACCTGATTCTGAACCTTTACCCGTTAGTATATTGACAACACCTTTAGGTAATACCTCTTGGAAAATTTTAGCAACTTCCAATAAACTTAATGGTGTTGAAGACGAAGGTTGAACCACAATTGTATTACCTGCAGCAATGGCTGGCGCAATCTTCCATGCAGCTAATAGCATTGGGAAGTTCCAAGCAACAACAGCACCTACGACGCCAATCGGCTCATGTCGTACGATACTCATTGTGTCTTTATCGATATCATTCACTGTACCTTCTTCTGTTTCAATAACACTTGCGAAATAATGGAAATGTCTTGCAGCAAATGGAATATCAATTGCTGTTGTCTCACGAATCGGTTTACCATTATTTAATGTTTCAATCATTGCAATTTTATCTTTTTGTGCCATTAATTTATCACCAATATCACGCAACATTTGTGCACGTTCTGATTTAGAAGTTAATGACCATGATTCAAATGCCTCTTGCGCCACTTTGACTGCATGATCGACATCTTTATCTTTTGCTCTTGTAATATGTGATAGTGTTTCTCCAGTTGCTGGATTAGTCACTTCGATTGTTTCGTCACTGCTACCTTTAACAAATTCCCCATTGATAAATAAACCATAATTCTCTGCAATATAATCTCGAACGTTTACTGCCATATTATCTCTCCTTTGTTTATTGGCTATAATATAAATCTCTTAGCATCATATTTAATAATGCTTTTAAACGATATGATTCACATTATATAGTAAGCGTTTACATTTTATAAAATAATCAGCTCACAGAAGTCTCATTTTTAAAACTTTTGCGTCGTTTTTGCACATAAAAATAATCTTATTTTCGAAAACATATTGCACTTTTCAAAAATAAAACACATAATATAACTATAATACTTGAGAACAATTCTCATTAAATAGTTTGGTTGTTATGAAAGTTATGCTTAAAATGCGTTAATAGGACAAGGATAATTCAACAACGTTTCATTTTACTGAGTCATTGCACTTATCATACACATTATATTTAGCATGATTTATATTACTAAAACAATATTACATGCGCATTAGTACTAGAATGGAGTTTTTTCAATGCGACTTATTTTAATCGTTATTGGCTTAATATTTACAGCGCTTGGTATTGCAGGTGCCGTATTACCTTTACTGCCAACGACCCCTTTTTTACTCGTAGCAGTTTTTTGTTTTGCTCGAAGTTCAGATCGCTTTTACAATTGGCTTATTAATCAAAAAATTTATAAAGAATATGTAGAAAACTTTTATTTACATCGAGGCTACACGCTACAACAGAAAATTAAAATTTTAATTAGCTTATACATTGTAATAGGTTTTTCAATTTATATGGTGGATGTTCTTGCAGTCCGTGTAGGATTAATCATAATGGTTATCATACAAACCGCTGTACTCTTTACATTTGTAAAAACATTACCCAAATCAAATAATAAAATAGAGGAGTGATTGCCCATGTTTATGGCAGAAAATAGATTACAATTACAAAAAGGCAGTGCGGAAGAAACGATTGAACGTTTTTACAATAGACAAGGTATTGAAACTATTGAAGGCTTCCAACAAATGTTTGTCACTAAAACATTAAATACCGAGGATACAGACGAAGTTAAAATCTTAACTATTTGGGAATCTGAAGATAGCTTTAATAATTGGTTGAATTCCGATGTATTTAAAGAAGCTCATAAAAATGTACGTTTAAAAAGTGATGACGATGGACAGCAAAGTCCAATATTATCAAATAAAGTATTCAAATATGATATTGGCTACCACTATCAAAAATAAATATATTAAAAACCCCTAGTCACCGCTGGTTGTCTAAACCAACTTCATGATTAGGGGTTTTTTATTATTTGTGACGTAAAGGTACGAATTCATCCGGCTTGTCTGTGCGCAATCCAAAATAATATTCTATTGCTTCACAAATACGTCGTGATGCTTGTCCATCACCATATGGATTATTCGCTTGACTCATACGTTGATACGCTTCATCATCCTCAATCAATTGTTTCACATTTCGAACAATATTGTCATAATCTGTGCCAATTACTCTCGATGTTCCCGCCTCAACGCCTTCGGGACGCTCTGTATGATTCCTTAATACCAACACAGGTTTTCCAAATGTAGGAGCCTCCTCTTGAATACCACCAGAATCTGTCAGCACGAGGTACGATTGATTTGTAAAATTATGGAACTCAATCGCATCTAATGGCTCAATTAATTCAATCCGATTTCTCCCAGATAAATATTTTTCGGCAATCGCTCTTACCTTTGGATTACGATGCATTGGATAAATGAAGACAACATCTTTATATTCATCTGCCAAATCTCTTACTGCTTTAAAAATCTGATGCATCGGTTCCCCAATATTTTCACGACGATGCGCTGTTAGTAAAATAACTTTCTTGCCTTTATGTTTATTAATAATCGTTGAAACAAAATCATTTTGAACTGTTGTTGACAATGCGTCAATAACTGTATTTCCAGTAATAAAGATACGCTCTTTGTCTTTGTTTTCAAAAAGTAAATTTTTAGCTGCAATTACTGTTGGCGCAAAATTCAATTCAGCAATATTACTTACCATGACTCGATTTAACTCTTCAGGAAATGGTGAGTATTTCTGATGTGTTCGAAGTCCAGCTTCTACATGTCCGACCGGAATTTGATGATAAAATGCTGCCAAACTTCCTACAAAAGTCGTTGTAGTATCACCATGTACTAAAATCATATCCGGCTGTTCCTCATTAATGATGCTATCAAGTTTAGCAAGCGCATTCGCCGTAAGGCCTGCTAATGTTTGTTGATCTTGCATAATATTTAAATCATGATCAGCTTGAATATCAAATATACTTAACACACTATCTAACATATCTCTATGTTGTGCTGTAATCACAATGTTCGCTTCAAAGTTCCCATTATGATCAATTTCTTTTACTAATGGTGCCATTTTTATTGCTTCGGGTCTCGTACCGAAAATAACCATAATTTTTTTCATAACATTATCCTCTCTGAAGTTCAAACACATGACAGCTTATCTTTCCTTAATCATGTATGCCCTAGTTTGACACATTTTATTTGTCGATAAAATTAAATATATTGCCATAATTATAATACGATACATCTTCAAATGATGATTTCACAACATTTTTTGTATCAAAAATCACTTTATGCTTCATTTTATCAAAATGACTGTCCGATAAATTTTTAAATTCTGAGTGATCACTTAAAATCAATACTAGCGATGCGTCTTTGACAGCATGTGACATATCATGTTCCACAAAATCTAATTCAACATGTGGATCATAAGCACATACTTCTATGTCTGGTTCTTGATTTAATAGCTCATAAATATCAAATGCTGGTGATTCTCTTATATCATCAACATCACCTTTATAAGTTAAACCAAAGACTGTGACTTTATTCCCGCTCAACGCTTTGATGATTTGCTTCGTTGTATCAACAACATAGGCCGGCATTGAATTATTAATTTCACGTCCAGTTTGAATTAACTTTGCATTTTCAGGGTCTTTAGCAATAATAAAGTACGGATCAACAGCTAAACAATGACCGCCTACACCTGGACCAGGTTGATGGATATTAACACGCGGATGTTTGTTTGCCATTTCAATCACATCTAATACATTAATATTTAAGTTGTTGCAAATTTTTGTTAATTCATTAGCTAAAGCAATGTTCACGTCTCTATATGTGTTTTCCATTAGCTTACTCATTTCAGCAGTACGTGCATCTGTTTCAATCATTTCTCCCTGAACAAATGTGCGATAGACACGTTTACCCGCTTCAATACAAGCTTTAGTCACACCGCCAATGATGCGATTGTTATGAACTAATTCTTCTAAAATTT
Source organism: Staphylococcus sp. EG-SA-15 (assembly GCF_017151895.1). NCBI lineage: Bacteria > Bacillati > Bacillota > Bacilli > Caryophanales > Staphylococcaceae > Staphylococcus > Staphylococcus sp. EG-SA-15. The sequence goes on from NZ_JACVZN010000020.1 coordinate 45,693, forward strand.
TTCCTGGCAGTACACGTTCTGGACAATGCACTAAATAAATATCTTCACCTATTGTAAACCCTAAATTTTCAATGACTGGTTTTACAAAATCATCCATCGTTTTAGGCGCAATTGTCGACTCTACAATAATAGTATTCCCTTTTTTTAAAAATAGTAAAATACTATCTAATGCACGCATAACTAGCGAAATGTCACATGACCGGTACTGATCATCATTATTCGGCGTCGGAACGGCAATGATAAAAACATCAGATGCTTCTGGCGTTGTAGATACCTTCAATTTTCCCGATGACAGAACCTCTTCATAAATCTCTTGTAATCCAGGTTCTTCAATACTAATTTGACCACTTTGTAACTTATCAATCGTTTGCTGATTAATATCAACACCAAGCACATCGACGCCATGCTTTGCAAACATAATTGATGTTGGTAAACCAATATAACCTAAGCCAACTACTGTTAACTTCATACTATAACCTCCAAATAAAACGATTTGTATGTTGATTTTATTTAATAGATGACTTATGCCTTATCTTTGGTTGTCGTTTCATCCATGATGTCCGCAATAACAAGTGACATTTTTCCAGGAATAACTTCAAGTGCATTATTATTTTCATATAACGTATTGCTGTATATTAAATTGCCGAATAATTTTCTAAAGACCGACAACTTATTAAAATACTTATTTAGCATTGAAGGCATGTTGATCAATACCGTTTTACGATGTGATTGGCGACGTATTTCATACATTACTGACGATGTATCAAAGTAAAAACTATCTTGAGGATGATACACGCCTGTCACTTCTAATGATATTAATTGATCAATAAATGCTGTCAGATGTTTAATATATAATGCACTGCGCTGATTGTTAATATTGGGAATGATTGGCAGTCGCTTTGACAATTGCATTAACCGTTGGAAATTTCCTGGGCAATGTGCACCATAAATCATTGGTGGTCTCACAATTGCTACTTTAAACGAATCACTAATCAACTCTTGTAATGCTTGTTCAGCGAACTTTTTGGAAATACCATAGTTGGTCGTAGGATTCATTGGTGTTTGTGTATCAATTTGATCTGATTTACCAACATGACCTTCTTTTCCATAAACTGCCATAGTACTCATAAAAATAAATTGTTTAACGTCTTCAGCTTTAGCCTTTTGTGCCAATTGTTTCGTCAGCAACATATTCACTTGCATATAATCAGATAGCCTTGCTTGAGGTGAATTGTTGTGAACCAAAGCTGCTGTATGAATTAAAACATCATAATCTTTGAACGAGGTCGACTTCCATAATTGATTCCTAACATTAATTTGATCTACTTGATGTCCTTGTTCAATAAGCTTATCTTTTAAAGCATTACCGATATATCCATGTACGCCTGTAATTAAAATATTTTTTCTCATTAGTGATGCACACCTTCTGAAGTAACGATATTTTTAATTGTTTTATATATGATATACATATCAAGCATCATAGATTGATGTGTTAAGTAATAATGATCATACGCTACTTTTTGATCATCAGTGATATCATCTCTCCCCATCACTTGAGCTAGTCCTGTCACACCTGGTCTAATCGTATGCACGTTCGCTTTTGTACGTTTTTCGATTAATTCGTATTGATTATAAAGCGCTGGTCTAGGACCTACAATTGACATTTCTCCTTTTAAAACATTCAATAATTGTGGCAATTCATCAATAGAGGTCTTACGAATGACCTTCCCTGTCTTTGTTATATACGATGTTGAATCCATTAAATCAGTTGCAACATTAGGTGTGTCTATTTTCATTGATCTAAACTTATAAATATTAAACAATTCATTATTAATCGTCGGTCTTTTTTGTTTGAAAATGGCTGGTCCAGGTGATTCCATTTTAATTAGTAATGCTGTAATTAACAGAATCGGACTTAAAACTACTAAACCATATATTGAACTCACTACATCGAATAATCGCTTCATAATTATCTCCTCACTTCAACAGATTGTAATACTTCATAGTATTAATTTCTCTCGTATATTTATCTTTAAACAGTTGATGTGCGCGCTCACCCATCTCGTGCAATTCCTTACTCGAGTGAGTGTTGATGAAGTTATAAATGGCATGTGCATCGCCATTATCAATTTGGATACCCGCATCATATTGTTCAACATGTTGAACGATATCAGATTGCTTATCCATGATGAGTACCAACGCTTTCTTAGCTGCAAGATAGCCATAATTCTTGCTCGGCACGCCTAAACCGACGCCTTCTTTAATCAGCGATGCAATACATACATCCGCAATTTTTAATACGTCAGCATAGTCTGTACCTGTTAAAAACTCAAACATTTTAACATTTTCAATACGATGGTCTTCTATTGCCGTTTTGACATCTGCAAATTTCTTACCATGACCACAAAGTATTGTTAACGTTTGAGGCTGATCCTTATTTAATTTTAAAAATGAGATAAGTGTCTCCATATCCTGTAACTGCCCCATATTACCGCTATACAATAAAATTTTGTCGTATTGCTCACGGCAAGCTTTAAATGTGTCATTATAGATACGATTGTCTTGTAACTGACGCATGTCATACCAGTTAGGAATCACATGAATATTGTCAGCATTTTTAGAAATTTGATGATTTAGTAAGTAGTTTTTCATTTCCGTACCAAGGACAATGACATTTTCAGCATTCTTGTAGACATGTCTATTAATGTAACGCATCAGTTTATCAATCATGCTACCTGGACGAGTTGCACCTGTCTTAATCGCATTATCAGGTGCTATATCATACACCACAAAAGAATATTTTTTCTTAAGCAGTCTGTGTAAAATGTCTGGTATTAATGGCAAGATTGGTGGATTAGAGTAAACAAGAATCTGATCATATTTCAACATTTTAGGTATATTAATCACGAATTTTGAAAATAAACTAAAGAAATTGATGATCCTTCCAACCTTACTTTTGTTATTAAACCTCGAATACTTGAGACGTCGAATGCGAATTCCACGATGCATCTCGGTTTTAGCAACCTGTTTATGATTACTATATTCATATGGCCATCCACACATGACATCGACATTAATGTGATTCGCAATTAAATCTTCCGCCAATTGAGTTGGTAACGTCGCAGAAGATACATATTCCGGATAAAAATACTGACATAAAATCAAAATCTTTTTTTCACTCATCTAATCGACGTCCTTTTTATTAATGAATTTAGACTAAGAATTTTTGAACTGTTTATTTTTAGCAAAATAATAGAGTGCTATGAAAAATATCATGTACGATACGATTAAAACAATTGTATTAATAGATACAAAGTTTAAAAAAGTTAAATTAAGCATTTTTGATATAACAAATGTTGCAGTAGTACCTATTAAAAATAACGCTTGTAGTATTAATTCTAACTGTTGTTTTTGTAATACAATCACAGAAAGTGATACCGTTGATACAATCAGCCTTATAACAAATAATGGGATAACAATTTTTATAACTGTAATTGCGTCAACCCAGCTGTGTCCTAATAATATATTGACTAATTCTTCACTGAACAAATAAAGTGGCACATAAAGAATTATAGAAACTATAACCAGTATGGAACTAAATTTAAGTAATAAATTTCGGAAGTTACCATGTTCAATATAATAGTCATTGGCTTGTTGCATAAATATTTTTGATAACCCTAATGAAATAATTGTCACTGGTATGCCTAGTACTCTTATGGCCATACCATAAATACCCACTTCTGTATTGGTATACAAAATACCTATAAAGAACACAACAACCGAGAAAGACAAACTATTTAATAATATTGATGGTGTTGAATAAACTAACTGATTTTTATTTTCTAAAAATAATGCTTTAGTTTCTTCTTTATCTCTCACAATATTAAAGTGCTTTTTAAACGTTTTATATCCTAGTGTAATGCCTGCGATATAGGATAATGAAAAACCAATAATTAATCCTAAACTTCCTAATGCTAAAAGTCCGAAAATGATTTGAAGTAAAGCCATTGATCCAGCTCTAAACACATTAATCAAACTTAACACTTTATACTTTCTTTCCTTATTTAGATAATTTGTAAAAATGTTTGTTAAACTTACCAAAAACAACATAATAATAATGAAAATAAAATCTAATATAAAGTTTGGGTATAAACATGCACTAATCGCAAATATTGGTATCAGTATTAATAAAATAAGCAATGATATCAAAAAACTGATTTGTGAAAGTATATTAGCACTACGGTCATTTTTGGTATTCACAATCAACAAATCGTATCTTGCATTTATTATTGGTATTAAAATCATTGCGATATTTGAAAAAATTGTAAACTCACCAAATTCTGTAGGTGAATATAGTCTTGTAATAATTGGGGTAGTGATGATTAATATGACTTGAGCGATGCCACTGCTTAAAATCATTAAAAACGAATCGCCAATAAATTTATTTAATCTCATAATTAACCTCAGATTTTCTTGATGATTTTCGCTGGATTGCCACCTATAACAACGTTACCTTCTGGAAAACTTTTTGTTACAACCGACCCAGCCCCTACAATTGTATGTTCCCCCAATTCTACTCCTGGTAATATAACTGAGTTCATTCCAATCCAACTATAATTCCCTATTTTGACATCTTCACCTGGTGCATGTGACTTCAAATTTTTAATATTATGATTAGCTGTAATAATACCTACGTTAGGCGCTATATAAACACCTCTACCTATATATATAACTGCTGAAAAATTATTAAAATACGTCCCGGGCGATTGAAAAATATGAATATCATTTTTATCAAAAACAATGTTATTAGGGTTATGCATTCTAACAGTTATATCTGCAGGAAATGGCAAACTCATATTTATTCCTAACAACTTGAACGGAACAGCTTTCCACGCCCATAACCATCCAGCCACTTTATTTTCAAAATAATATCCAGTTAAATATTCTTTCTTATAAAATAATAATAGTGGTGTATTCATTAATCTAAATATTTTCGATTTCATAAATGTTTTTACAATCATTCTATCCCTACTTTTTTAGTAAATTTTTTTATTATAATGCCTGGGATAATAGCTATAACATATACAACTAAAATCATAGAAATCAATGTGATTAATGGTGTCGGGTGACTAAAAATACTCGTAATAAGTCTCATATAAATATATGTACCAATAAATATCACTTCTAACGAATGACTCTTCCGAATAATATACTCACTCAGAAATGCAAAAAAGATATTTGCAATTAAATTCAAATAGAAGAATAAGGGTCCAAAATAAATAATTCCATATCCAGCACTCGAAATTAGATGACCAGTCAATTGTTTACTACCATATATCAATTGGTTAAAAAGTTGGCTAGTAATCAACTGCTTTTTATCTAAAAAGAAATTAAACCCAAAAACAGCTCTGGTATTATCGAATAAATATTGTTTGAACGAACCATTATAGTAATTCAAATAGTCTATAGAAGCTGCAATATTGCTAGGTCCATAAAAATATGACTGCAACGTGTCAACTATTTTAAGATTACTTACACTTGTACTATTTAACGCCTCGCTATACGAACTATAATTAAACACATACAATTCTTTATATAGTGTCATCAATGCTAATACGAAAATACCTACAGATATAATAATGATATTGATACGTCTTTTATGCTTAGAAAACAAGATTGACACCACTGTTAAAACAGCAACCATTGTATAAAGTTGATAACTTCTTCTTTCACCAACAATTAAACTAATATTTAAAATTCCTATAGCTAGCGGTAATACAACATAAATAATTTTAGGATTCTCTTTATACTTTTTATATGAAGCATATGCGATTATTAAGAATAATAACGCTAAGGCAAGTTGAAATAGCATTACAAAAAGAACATTTAAACCACTTGTTGCTTCGGTTCCTCTTCCCATTGCATCTGTTTTAATAATTAAAAATGATATGTTTTTGCGCACTTCGGGAAAAGCTACAAAAATCCCACAAATAACAAGACCAAACACAATGTAATAAATTGATGATCCAGAAAGTGTAAAGCTATTTCTTGATACCTCTTCATGTTTGAATAATTTAGATAGTATCAATATAAATAGCGAGCCTATGATAAACTCCACACTCATATAAATAACCGCTTGATTAAAATAAGCTTGTCCTAATGGCAAATTATCTATAGTTGAATCCTGGAAAAACACTATCATAGCAGGTATAAATACTAATCTAAGAAAACCTAAAACATCGTATACAATTTTCGAAAATTTAAAATTCGGATTATTCGAGAAGCTTATA
>NZ_JACVZN010000021.1:0-49879 GCF_017151895.1 Staphylococcus sp. EG-SA-15
AAAGTTATTGACTGAATTCGAAAAAGGTAACGGTGATATTTTACTAGGTACTCAGATGATTGCGAAAGGATTAGATTATCCAAATATTACTTTAGTTGGTGTGCTGAATGCAGATACAATGTTAAATTTACCTGATTTTCGGGCGAGCGAACGTACTTATCAACTATTAACGCAAGTGGCTGGTAGAGCTGGTCGTCATGAAAAGGCAGGTCAAGTCATCATTCAAACGTATAATCCGGATCATTATTCAATATTGGATGTTCAAAAAAATGATTATTTAACATTTTATCGTCAGGAAATGGAATATCGTAAATTAGGAAAGTATCCACCGTATTATTATTTGATTAATTTCACAATCTCACATAAAGAAATGAAGAAGGTTATGGAAGCATCGCAGCATGTTCATAAAATTTTATTACAGCATTTAACAGAAAAAGCGCTTGTACTAGGTCCATCTCCGGCAGCACTTGCGAGAATCAACAATGAATTTAGATTCCAAATTTTAGTGAAATATAAAAGTGAACCTGGATTATTACAAGCCATTCAGTTTTTAGATGACTATTACCATGAAAAATTTATAAAAGAAAAATTAGCATTGAAGATTGATATTGATCCACAGATGATGATGTAACATTACTAATTATTAGAAACAAGTTCAGTATGTACGAGTATTTGAACCAGTGTTTGAATATTTACTTTAAGTACAGAAAAAGGGCAGAATATACAACTGTTAACTATTTAAATTAGCAGTTTATATTCTGTCTTTTTATATGGCTTTATAACTTACGTGATTTTGGTTTGATAAGGAATTTATTAGTATTTTCATTTACGAATTCTGATTTTAATGCAAGCGCCATACTTACTGATGAATAAAAGTACTAATGATTAAACAAACTATTTTTAAATGGCAAATTGAAATAGTGCAAATTTTACACTTATAAATTAATGGCTATAAACTATTTTATATCTATCTATGTTTTAACTACTTAAATTATTAGACAAAACAATTTTCTTAAATTATCAATTAAAGTATTTAAAAATATTGATGGTTAATGTAAAATATCAATATAAATAAGTTTTTTAAATTTATGTATGTTTATTTGATTCAAACAAAATAACTTAAGAGGAGAAAGTTTATGAAAAAGACACTGGGATGTTTACTTTTAATTATGCTTTTAGTCGTAGCAGGTTGTTCTTTTGGTGGGAATCATAAATTATCATCAAAGAAATCAGAAGAATCAAAACAAGAAACTGTAAAAAAAGAATCGGAAGAAGAGAAAGATCCAGATTTAGAGAAATATGAAGAAATAGAGAAGAAAATGAAAGGAATTAAAGATGCGCCATCTCTTGATAAGTTGGATCCATTAATGACAGAAAAGTCGTTTACGAATAGTAAAGGGATTCAAGGATGGAAAGATTACAAAGAATTAATGGGTAAAGTGGAACTTGCAGATTATAGATTTACTAAAGATTCAAAAGGATCTTCAATAAAAGATGTTGATGCATTCTTTAAAGGTAAGAAAGGTATAAAAAGGAAAGTGATTGAAACACACGATGATGTAAAACAAGTTGATTATTGGTATGTAGATCCAGATGGAAAGAAAATTGGCAATTCAAACACACCTGTTTTTTACGCAGAAATTATGACAAAATATAAAGATGGAAAGTTAGTTTATGCATCAGTCGAACCAGGATCTTACGTAATACATAAAGATGATGCAATTAAATATGACGATTATTCTAAGTTAAAAAAATTAAGTCAGCTAACTAAACTTGATCATCCAAAACCAGTTCCATATAGCGTAGCTCAAATCAAATCTTTCGGAGTACCTTTAACAAGCGTTTCATTTATGACACATGGATCAAAGGATACTAAAGATGAAGTGTTGCCGGCATTGGCCTATTTCACTTTTTCACCAAAAAATTATGAAGACAAGTCTAATCCAGATCCAAAAGTTTTAAATTTAGTACATATGGATTTCTTAAATGCATCTAGTGATTTTGGTAACGCACATTTTGTTGTTTTAAGTAAATATATTAAAGAGTATGAATCAAACTATGAAACAGCGTCAGATGATTCTTTAAAATAGTATTTACTGTGTGAAAAATAAATAGTGTACTACATTAAATAATCGCAATAATAATCCCGATAAACAATCAGCATTACTGCTTATCATATAGAGTTCGTAATAACTATAACTCTATGATTCGCAAATAATAAATGATTGTCATCGGGATTTATTTTTATCAATTTATAAAGTGACATTACCTTGTTCATCAGCAGGTTTGAAAACAGTAATCACTGCACTAATAATTGCTAAAATGTGTGGGATACCTGTCCAACAGAATATTAAGTGTAGAATACCTTGCATATTCTTGCCGGCATAAAATTTATGAATACCAAAACTACCTAAGAACAATGCTAATAAAATATAAATAACTTTGTTTACTTGCATTTCTTTCCCTCCAGTTGAATTGCTTATAATGACATTAGCTTCTCTTTTTATTATACCCACTTTTAGTTCAAACATTCTAGTTTAAGCATTCCCAATCATCTAAATTTCAGTTATTCAATCCTTACAATAAATTTAGGATTACACTTCAGTTGCATTGTATTATTTTACGTGTGAAATATACGTAATGAATCACATGACAATCTTTAAATTGAAAAATATACATTCTATGATGTAAGGTCGCATTTTTAATATATTTACGTTATAATGGTTTGATGAATTTTATTGAGGAGTAAGAGCTATGGCGATTAAAAAGTTAGTACCAGCATCGCATCCTATTTTAACGAAAAAAGCGCAAGCAGTTATAAAATTTGATGATTCGTTAAAAAGATTATTACAAGATTTAGAAGATACAATGTATGCACAAGAAGCAGCTGGCTTATGTGCACCTCAAATTAATCAGTCATTGCAAGTGGCAATCATTGATATGGAAATGGAAGGATTATTACAACTTGTTAATCCGAAAATTATTAGTCAATCAAATGAAACGATAACAGACTTAGAAGGTTCAATTACATTGCCAGATGTTTACGGCGAAGTGACAAGAAGTAAAATGATAGTTGTCGAAAGTTATGACGTCAATGGGAACAAAGTTGAACTAACTGCACATGAAGATGTAGCAAGAATGATTTTGCATATTATAGATCAAATGAACGGTATCCCTTTTACAGAACGTGCGGACCGTATTTTAACAGATAAAGAAGTGGAGGCATATTTTATAAATGACTAAAATAATATTTATGGGTACACCAGACTTTTCAACAACTGTTTTAGAAATGCTTATTGCAGAACATGATGTCATTGCAGTCGTAACGCAACCAGATCGACCTGTTGGACGTAAACGTGTTATGACACCACCACCAGTTAAAAAAGTTGCAATGAAATATGATTTACCTGTATATCAGCCTGAAAAATTAAGTGGATCAGAAGAATTAGAACAATTGCTTCAATTAGATGTAGATTTAATTGTAACTGCTGCTTTTGGACAATTATTACCTGAATCATTGTTGGCATTACCAAAACTTGGGGCAATTAATGTACATGCATCATTGTTACCGAAGTATAGAGGTGGTGCACCAATTCATCAGGCAATTATCGATGGTGAACAAGAAACCGGCATAACAATTATGTATATGGTTAAAAAATTAGATGCAGGTAATATTATTTCGCAACAAGCAATTAAAATAGAAGAAAATGATAATGTCGGTACGATGCATGATAAATTAAGTGTATTAGGGGCAGATTTATTAAAAGAAACTTTACCATCTATTATAGAGGGCACAAATGAAAGCGTACCTCAAGATGATACGCAAGCAACATTTGCTTCCAATATTCGACGCGAAGATGAGCGAATTAGCTGGAATAAACCAGGAAGACAAGTGTTTAATCAAATTCGTGGATTATCCCCATGGCCAGTTGCTTATACAACTATGGATGACACTAACTTGAAAATATACGATGCTGAACTCGTTGAGACTAATAAGATAAACGAGCCTGGAACCATTATAGAAACGACTAAAAAAGCCATTATTGTTGCTACAAATGATAATGAAGCTGTTGCAATTAAAGATATGCAATTAGCTGGGAAAAAGAGAATGTTAGCTGCCAATTATTTAAGTGGTGCGCAAAACACACTAGTAGGGAAGAAACTTATATGATAGAAAACGTGAGAAGTCTTGCTTTTGACACGATTCAAGATATATTAAATGAAGGTGCGTATAGTAACTTGCGTATCAATGAAGTGTTGTCAGAAAATGAATTAAATGCAATGGATAAGGCTTTATTTACAGAAATTGTCTACGGAACCGTTAAAAGAAAATATACGTTAGATTTTTATTTAAAGCCTTTTGTGAAAACAAAAATTAAGGCATGGGTTAGGCAATTATTATGGATGAGTATTTATCAATATGTTTATTTAGATAAAGTTCCAAATCACGCCATCATTAATGAAGCAGTTGAAATAGCAAAAGAACGTGGTGGTTATCATAATGGTAATGTCGTAAATGGTATTTTACGTACAATGATGCGTAGTGACTTACCTGATTTTAATGAAATTGCAGATCCTAAAAAAAGAATGGCAATCGAGTATAGTATGCCGAAGTGGATTATAGATCATTGGGCAACACATTATGGTCTCGAAAAAACTGAAACAATTTTACAGTCATTTTTAGAAACGACATCAACAACTGTGCGTGCCAACCTGACGCGAGCATCATTAGATGATATTATTGAAAAGTTGCAAGACGAAGGTTATGACGTTGAAAAAGATCATGACTTACCTTATTGTCTCCATATAGGAGGACAACCAATTATTCATTCTCGTTCATTTAAAGATGGATTCGTTTCAATTCAAGATAAAAGCTCAATGTTTGTTGCACACATTATGAATGTAGACCGACATGATCACGTATTAGATGCATGTAGTGCACCTGGCGGTAAAGCTTGTCACATTGCTGAAGTTTTAATGCCAGAAGGGCAAGTTGACGCTTCAGATATACATGATCACAAAATAGACTTAATTAATTTTAATATAAAAAAATTACGATTAACAAATATTAAAGCCTTTCAACATGATGCGACAAAACCTTATGATAAAACATACGATAAGATACTTGTTGATGCACCATGTAGCGGATTAGGTGTAATGAGACATAAGCCGGAGATTAAGTATACTCAAAGCAAACAACATATTGAGTCACTAGTTGATTTACAGCTTGAAATATTGGAAAATGTAAAAAACAATGTAAAAATAGGTGGCGAAATCATCTATTCCACATGTACAATAGAGCAACTAGAAAATGAAAACGTGATTTATACGTTTTTGAAAAATAATAAAAACTTCGAATTTGAACCGTTTCAACATCCGATAACTGGAGAGTTGGTCAAAACGTTACAAATCATGCCGCAAGACTTTAATTCAGATGGATTCTTTATCACTAAGATAAAAAGAAAGGACAATTAGGAATGATAACTGCTGAAAAGAAAAAGAAGAATAAATTTCTTCCAAATTTTGACAAGCAATCAATATATTCATTGCGATTTGACGAAATGCAAAACTGGCTCGTTGAACAAGGGCAACAAAAATTTCGAGCGAAACAGATTTTTGAATGGTTATATCAAAAAAGAGTAGATTCGATTGATGAAATGACGAACTTATCGAAAGACTTACGACAGCTTTTAAAAGATAACTTTACTGTTACAACTTTAACAACTGTAGTAAAACAAGAAAGTAAAGACGGTACAATTAAATTCTTATTTGAATTACAAGATGGCTATACAATTGAAACTGTTTTAATGAGACATGATTATGGAAATTCAGTATGTGTAACGACACAAGTAGGTTGTCGTATCGGATGTACGTTTTGTGCTTCTACACTTGGCGGCTTAAAAAGAAACCTTGAAGCTGGCGAAATTGTTTCACAAGTTTTAACAGTTCAAAAAGCCCTTGATGCTACAGAAGAGCGCGTATCTCAAATTGTCATAATGGGTATCGGTGAACCATTTGAAAATTATGATGAAATGATGGACTTTTTAAGAATCGTCAATGATGATAATAGTTTAAATATTGGTGCACGTCACATTACAGTATCAACATCAGGTATCATTCCTAGAATATATGACTTTGCGGATGAAGATATTCAAATTAATTTTGCTGTAAGCTTACACGCCGCAAAAGATGAAGTGCGATCACGCTTGATGCCAATTAACCGTGCATATAATGTTGAGAAGTTAATCGAAGCAATTCAATATTATCAAGAAAAAACAAATCGTCGTGTTACTTTTGAATATGGTCTGTTTGGTGGTGTGAATGACCAACTAGAACATGCAAGAGAATTAGCACATTTAATAAAAGGCTTAAACTGCCATGTTAACTTAATTCCTGTCAACCATGTTCCAGAAAGAAATTATGTGAAAACGGCTAAAAATGATATCTTTAAATTTGAAAAAGAATTAAAGAGACTAGGAATTAATGCCACAATACGTCGTGAACAAGGTTCGGATATTGACGCAGCTTGTGGTCAATTAAGAGCAAAGGAACGACAAGTAGAAACGAGGTAAAGACAAATGCTAGAGGCACAATTTTTTACTGATACTGGACAACATAGAGATAAGAATGAAGATGCGGGTGGTATTTTTTATAATCAAACTAATCAACAACTTTTAGTTCTGTGTGATGGTATGGGTGGCCATAAAGCAGGAGAAGTTGCAAGTAAATTTGTTACAGATGAGTTGAAATCCCGTTTTGAAGCGGAAAATCTTATAGAACAACATCAAGCTGAAAATTGGTTGCGTAATAATATAAAAGATATAAATTTTCAGTTATATCACTATGCACAAGAAAATGCAGAATATAAAGGTATGGGTACAACATGTGTTTGTGCACTTGTTTTTGAAAAATCAGTTGTGATAGCAAATGTCGGTGATTCTAGAGCCTATGTTATTAATAGTCGACAAATTGATCAAATTACTAGTGATCACTCATTTGTTAATCATCTTGTTTTAACGGGTCAAATTACGCCGGAAGAAGCATTTACACATCCACAACGTAATATTATTACGAAGGTGATGGGCACAGATAAACGTGTGAGTCCAGATTTGTTTATTAAGCGATTAAATTTTTATGATTATTTATTATTAAATTCAGATGGATTAACTGATTATGTTAAAGACAATGAAATTAAGCGTTTGTTAGTAAAAGAAGGTACAATAGAAGATCATGGTGATCAATTAATGCAATTGGCATTAGATAACCATTCGAAAGATAACGTTACTTTCATACTCGCGGCTATTGAAGGTGATAAAGTATGATAGGTAAAATAATAAATGAACGATATAAAATTGTAGATAAGCTTGGCGGCGGTGGCATGAGTACCGTTTATCTTGCTGAAGATACGATACTTAACATTAAAGTTGCAATTAAGGCGATTTTTATACCACCTAGAGAAAAAGAAGAAACATTAAAACGTTTTGAACGAGAAGTACATAACTCATCACAGCTATCACATCAAAATATAGTAAGTATGATCGATGTTGATGAAGAAGATGACTGTTACTACTTAGTAATGGAATATATTGAAGGTCCGACTTTGTCTGAGTATATTGAAAGTCATGGGCCATTAAGTGTTGACACGGCGATTAATTTTACGAATCAAATATTGGATGGTATTAAACATGCGCATGATATGCGTATTGTACATAGAGATATTAAGCCACAAAATATATTAATTGACAGCAATAAAACGTTGAAAATATTTGATTTTGGAATTGCTAAAGCTTTAAGTGAGACGTCTTTAACTCAGACTAATCATGTGTTAGGTACTGTGCAGTACTTTTCGCCAGAACAAGCAAAAGGTGAGGCAACGGATGAATGTACAGATATTTATTCTATAGGTATTGTGTTATATGAAATGCTTGTTGGTGAACCACCCTTTAATGGAGAAACTGCAGTTAGCATTGCGATTAAACATATTCAGGATTCTGTGCCAAATGTGACAACAGATGTACGTAAGGATATTCCGCAATCTTTAAGTAATGTCATTTTACGCGCTACAGAAAAAGACAAAGCGAATCGTTACAAAACAATTCAAGAAATGAAAGATGATTTGAGTAGTGTTTTACATGAAAATCGAGCGAATGAAGATGTCTATGAACTCGATAAAATGAAAACGATAGCGGTACCTTTGAAAAAAGAAGATCTAGCAAAGCATATTAGTGAACATAAGTCGAATCAACCTAAACGTGAAACGACGCAAGTACCTATTGTAAATGGGCCTGCTCATCATCAGCAATTCCAAAAGCCAGAAGGTACGGTTTACGAACCAAAACCTAAAAAGAAATCAACACGAAAGATTGTGCTCTTATCACTAATCTTTTCGTTGTTAATGATTGCACTTGTTTCTTTTGTGGCAATGGCAATATTTGGTAATAAATACGAAGAGACACCTGATGTAATCGGGAAATCTGTAAAAGAAGCAGAGCAAATATTCAATAAAAACAACCTGAAATTGGGTAAAATTTCTAGAAGTTATAGTGATAAATATCCTGAAAATGAAATTATTAAGACAACTCCTAATACAGGTGAACGTGTTGAACGTGGTGACAGTGTTGATGTTGTTATATCAAAAGGCCCTGAAAAGGTTAAAATGCCAAATGTCATTGGTTTACCTAAGGAGGAAGCCTTGCAGAAATTAAAATCGTTAGGTCTTAAAGATGTTACGATTGAAAAAGTATATAATAATCAAGCGCCAAAAGGATACATTGCAAATCAAAGTGTAACCGCAAATACTGAAATCGCTATTCATGATTCTAATATTAAACTATATGAATCTTTAGGCATTAAGCAAGTTTATGTAGAAGACTTTGAGCATAAATCCTTTAGCAAAGCTAAAAAAGCCTTAGAAGAAAAAGGGTTTAAAGTTGAAAGTAAGGAAGAGTATAGTGACGATATTGATGAGGGTGATGTGATTTCTCAATCTCCTAAAGGAAAATCAGTAGATGAGGGGTCAACGATTTCATTTGTTGTTTCTAAAGGTAAAAAAAGTGACTCATCAGATGTCAAAACGACAACTGAATCGGTAGATGTACCATACACTGGTAAAAATGATAAGTCACAAAAAGTTAAAGTTTATATTAAAGATAAAGATAATGACGGTTCAACTGAAAAAGGTAGTTTCGACATTACTAGTGATCAACGTATAGACATTCCTTTAAGAATTGAAAAAGGAAAAACAGCAAGTTATATTGTTAAAGTTGACGGTAAAACTGTAGCTGAAAAAGAAGTCAGCTATGATGATGTATAAATATAATTGAAGTAAATGTACCGAGGTTTCTATTTGGAAGTCTCGGTATTTTTATGTTGAGATTGCGGTAGTTTTAAAATGCTTCATGTCATCATATACAGGTGAGCATTGTCTATCAATTCTGTATCACTCTCACAATATTTATATCATTTGAAATGATCATTTATATATTAATTTTCCAGTCTTTGATATAATAAATGCAGTAAAATTAATCGAGAGGTGCCATTTTGAAGACAGGTCGAATAGTGAAATCAATTAGTGGGGTATATCAAGTAGACGTTAATGGCGAACGTTTCAATACAAAACCACGAGGATTATTTAGAAAGAAAAAATTTTCACCGGTAGTTGGTGATATAGTGGAATTTGAAGTACAAAACATTAACGAAGGCTATATTCATCAAGTGTTTGAGCGGAAAAATGAGTTGAAAAGACCACCTGTAAGTAATATAGATACACTAGTAATTGTAATGAGTGCTGTCGAGCCAAATTTTTCAACGCAATTATTAGATCGATTTTTAGTTATTGCACATTCGTATCAGTTAAATGCGAGAGTTTTGGTGACTAAAAAAGATAAAACACCAATTGAAAAGCAGTTCGAAATTAATGAGTTGTTGAAAATATATGAAAATATTGGCTATGAGACTGAATTTATTGGAAATGATGATGATCGAAAAAAAATTGTAGAAGCTTGGCCAGCTGGACTTATAGTACTTAGTGGTCAATCAGGTGTCGGTAAGTCCACTTTCTTAAATCATTATCGTCCAGAACTTAATCTTGAGACAAATGATATATCAAAATCATTAAATCGAGGAAAGCATACTACAAGACATGTCGAACTATTCGAACGTCAAAACGGTTATATTGCAGACACACCTGGATTCAGTGCTTTAGATTTTGATCATATAGATAAAGATGAAATAAAAGATTATTTTCTTGAATTAAATCGATATGGTGAAACATGTAAGTTTAGGAATTGTAATCATATCAAAGAACCTAATTGTAATGTTAAGCATCAATTAGAGATAGGGAATATTGCGCAATTTAGATACGACCATTATTTACAACTATTTAATGAAATTTCAAATAGAAAGGTTAGATATTAAATGACAAAACTATATCCATCATTATTATCTGTTGATTTTTTGGATTTACAACATGAATTAAAACGACTTGAAGAAGCAGGTGTCGACGGAGTTCATTTTGATGTTATGGATGGTCAATTTGTGCCTAATATATCTATTGGTTTACCAATATTAGATGCAGTAAGAAAAGGCACAACATTACCTATAGACGTACATTTGATGATTGAAAATCCAGAAAAGTATATTGCATCATTTGCAGAACATGGTGCCGATATGATTTCAATTCATGTCGAATCAACGCCTCATATTCATCGTGCTATTCAAATGATTAAACATTTAGATAAAAAAGCTGGTGTAGTAATTAATCCTGGTACACCAATATCACAAATTGAACCTATTTTAGACATTGTTGATTATGTACTAGTGATGACAGTTAACCCAGGGTTTGGTGGTCAATCATTTATTGATCAATGCGTAGAAAAAATAGCGGGTCTTAATGCTATTAAAATGGAACGTCAATTAAACTTTGATATTGAAGTTGATGGAGGCGTAAATACCGATACAGCGAAAGTTTGTGTTGAAAATGGTGCTACAATGCTAGTAACAGGTTCATTTTTCTTTAAACAAGAGGATTATAAAAAAGTCACACAAGCATTGAAAGGTTGAGTGTATATGCATATAAATTTATTATGTTCTGATCGACACTTGCCGCAAGATATTTGGGCCAAAAGTAATGAAGGTAAATGGGGCGGCGTTGATAGAGGTGCTTTGATTTTATTGAAGCATCAAATTATCCCTTTTTTCTCAGTGGGAGACTTTGATTCAGTCAGTAAAGAAGAACGCCAACTTCTAACAGAACAGTTACAAATCAAACCAGTTCAAGCTGAAAAAGCTGATACGGATTTAGCTTTAGCGGTTGATAAAGCTGTTGCACTTGGATTTGATAGTATTACAATTTATGGTGCAACAGGCGGACGATTAGATCACTTTTTTGGGGCAATTCAGTTATTATTGAAAAAAGCATATTATAAACATGATGTTCATATAGAAGTTATCGATCAACAAAATAAAATTGAATTATTGCCTAAAGGTCAACATACAGTTGAAAAAGATAAGAGTTATCCGTACATTTCATTTATACCGATGACTGATGATGTAGAACTTTCTCTAGCAGGTTTTAAATATAATTTAGCTAGACAAATGCTTAATATAGGTTCTACTTTAACTATTTCAAATGAAATTGAGTCTTTGCAAGCGAAAGTAACTGTACATGATGGGTTGATTTTGCAAATTAGAAGTACAGATTTAAATTAAGTATATTCAAATTTGTGAGGATTTTTAATAAAGTGCATGAGTTATTTAACAAAGTGACGTTTATAGATAGAATTTATAACATAATAATAGATGAATCACGCTGTAATTAATGAAGATTATGGCGTGATTTATTATTGAAAGGAAAATTGTAGGTCCTAGTACATTGATTTATGTGCCAAAATCGATATTGAACCCATAAGTCCAATTTGACAGAGAACCATTATTAAACGTATTAACCAAATTATATTGATAGTTCGAATTTCACTATGAACCATTATGTATTGTTTGGTAACAAAAAAAGAACTAAGAGGTTGAGCTCTTAGTTCTTAAGTAAATGTGTCCTCCACATAAGGTCACATTTTTTATGTGCAATATATTTATTAAACTCTAGTTACTTTACCAGATTTTAAAGCACGTGCAGAAACCCAAACTTTTTTAGGTTTACCGTCAACTAGGATTCTAACTTTTTGAAGGTTAGCGTTCCATCTACGTTTAGTAGAGTTTAAAGCGTGTGAACGTCTGTTACCAGTCGAAGCTTTACGACCTGTTACGAAACATTGTTTACCCATATGAGTACCTCCTTTAATAAATATAAATACACATAACTACTTATATACTTAATTAAGATAGCATAGTTTCATTTGAAAAACAATGAATAATTTTCACATAAAAGTCAAAAATACTGAGTTTTGTGATATAATTGTAGACTGTGAAGTTATGTAGTATGATATTTTAGAGAAATAAGTGAATGAAACATTTAAAATTTTTATTTAATGATACTACATCTATTAAAAGAAAACGCCTATAGATAATCGTCATGAGTGTAAATTCAGTTTACTCAAAATATAATAGGTGATTTAAGCGTAAGTCATTCTGATAAGTTGTACCATTGATATTTTATAAAAATAATCAATGAAACTTAAAGCGTTTATGACTACACTAAGTGGTAAAATTTTAAAAGTGATTAGGGAAAACGAATAATAAACTTTGAAATTTAGGAGGGACAAAGATATGACATTAGAGATTTCAAATGATTACGGTAAAATTGATATTTCAAACGAAGTGATTGCTTCGGTTGTAGGTGGAAAGGCCGTTGAATGTTATGGTATTGTAGGTATGGCATCTAGACAACAAGTTAGAGATGGTATTGCGGAAATACTAGGACATGAAAATTATGCTAAAGGCATTAAAGTAACTGAAAATAATGGCGTAGTGGATATAGATATGTACATTATTGTAAGTTACGGTGTGAAAATATCTGAAGTTGCCAATAATGTACAATCAACAGTGAAATATACTTTGGAAAAATCACTTAATGTATCAGTAAATTCAATCAATATATATGTACAAGGTGTACGTGTGAATAATACAGGCAAGAAAGCTTAGGAGGACAACTTGAAATGATTAGCAAAATTAATGGTAAATTATTTGCCGATATGATTATACAAGGGGCACAAAATTTATCTAACAATGCAGATTTGGTAGATTCTTTGAATGTGTATCCAGTGCCAGATGGTGATACAGGAACAAATATGAATCTTACTATGACTTCAGGTCGCGAAGAAGTAGAGAATAATTTGTCGAAAAATATCGGCGAATTAGGTAAAACATTCTCGAAAGGTTTACTAATGGGTGCAAGAGGTAACTCTGGTGTCATCTTGTCACAATTATTCAGAGGATTTTGTAAAAATATTGAAAGTGAATCTGAAATTAATTCAAAATTGTTAGCTGAAAGTTTTCAAGCTGGTGTTGAAACGGCATATAAAGCTGTTATGAAACCAGTTGAAGGTACAATACTTACAGTTGCAAAAGATGCTGCGCAAGCTGCAATAGAAAAAGCAAATAATACTGAAGATTGTATAGAATTAATGGAGTACATTATTGTAAAAGCCAATGAATCACTTGAAAACACACCAAACTTATTAGCTGTACTTAAAGAAGTTGGTGTTGTTGATAGTGGCGGTAAAGGTTTGTTATGCGTTTACGAAGGATTCTTAAAAGCGCTTAAAGGTGAAAAAGTTGAAGCTAAAGTTGCAAAGATAGATAAAGATGAATTTGTACATGATGAACATGATTTCCATGGTGTAATTAATACTGAAGATATTATTTATGGCTATTGTACTGAAATGATGGTTCGTTTTGGAAAGAATAAAAAAGCCTTTGATGAACAAGAATTCAGGCAAGATATGAGTCAATTTGGTGATTCTTTATTAGTCATTAATGATGAAGAAATTGTGAAAGTTCACGTGCATACCGAATACCCAGGTAAAGTGTTTAATTATGGTCAACAATATGGTGAATTAATTAAACTTAAGGTTGAAAATATGAGAGAACAGCATCGTGAAGTGATTCGAAAAGAACAGCACACAGCTAAACCGAAAATGGAAACGGTTGAAACAGCGATTATTACTATTTCTATGGGTGAAGGTATTTCAGAGATATTTAAATCAATGGGTGCCACACATATCATTAGTGGTGGACAAACGATGAATCCTTCTACAGAAGATATCGTTAAAGTCATTGAACAATCAAAATGTAAACGTGCAATTATTTTACCGAATAATAAAAATATTTTAATGGCAAGTGAACAAGCAGCGAGTATTGTTGATGCAGAAGCTGTTGTTATTCCAACGAAATCTATTCCTCAAGGTATAAGCGCACTATTCCAATATGATGTGGACGCAACACTTGAAGAAAATAAAGCGCAAATGGCTGATTCAGTAAATAACGTTAAATCTGGTTCATTAACGTACGCTGTTCGTGATACGAAAATTGATGGCGTTGAGATTAAAAAAGACGCGTTTATGGGCTTGATTGAAGATAAGATTGTAAGCAGCCAAAGTGATCAATTAACAACGGTTACTGAGTTGTTAAATGAGATGTTAGCAGAAGATAGTGAAATATTGACTGTGATTATTGGTCAAGATGCAGAGCAAGCAGTTACAGATAACATGATAAACTGGATTGAAGAGCAATATCCAGATGTAGAAGTGGAAGTTCATGAAGGTGGACAACCAATTTATCAATATTTCTTTTCAGTAGAATAAAAATTTAAAATAAAAAACTACCAATGATAAATCATCAGTTGGTAGTTTTTTATTTTGCTATTTTAGTGAGATAGCGGGTTAAAAGTATCATTCTCGAGTTGCTAACAATGTCATGTTCAACTTAGTCATGATAAAATAAATAACATACTAAATGATACGTAAAATCAAATAAAACATAGGTGATTTATTTTGGCTAAAGTAAACTTAATAGAAAGTCCATATTCTCTTTTACAATTAAAAGGTATAGGTCCTAAGAAAATAGAAGTATTGCAACAACTAAATATTCATACAGTGGAAGATCTTGTTCTTTATTTGCCAACTAGATATGAAGATAATACAGTGATTGATTTGAATCAAGCAGAAGATCAATCTAACGTTACGATAGAAGGACAAGTATATACAGCTCCAGTAGTTGCATTTTTTGGAAGAAATAAATCAAAATTAACCGTTCATTTAATGGTAAATAATATTGCTGTCAAATGTATTTTTTTCAATCAACCGTATTTAAAAAAGAAAATCGAATTAAATCAAACTATAACTGTTAAAGGTAAGTGGAATAGGGTTAAACAGGAAATTACTGGTAATAGGGTTTTCTTTAATTCACAAGGGACACAAACTCAAGAAAACGCAGATGTTCAATTAGAACCAGTCTATCGTATTAAGGAAGGTATTAAACAAAAGCAAATACGAGACCAAATTAGACAAGCGTTAAATGATGTGACAATTCATGAATGGTTAACTGATGAACTAAGAGAAAAATATAAATTAGAGACCTTGGACTTTACTTTGAACACATTACATCATCCTAAAAGTAAAGAGGATTTATTACGTGCTCGTAGAACCTATGCATTTACTGAACTGTTTTTATTCGAATTACGTATGCAATGGCTAAATAGATTAGAAAAGTCATCTGACGAAGCAATTGAAATTGATTATGACATAGACCAAGTTAAATCATTTATTGATCGTTTACCTTTTGAACTAACTGAAGCACAGAAATCCAGTGTTAATGAAATTTTTAGAGATTTAAAAGCACCAATACGTATGCATCGATTACTTCAAGGTGATGTAGGTTCAGGAAAAACAGTAGTTGCTGCAATTTGTATGTATGCATTAAAAACGGCTGGTTATCAATCAGCATTGATGGTACCAACTGAAATTTTAGCAGAGCAACATGCTGAAAGTTTAATGGCTTTATTTGGAGATTCTATGAACGTTGCATTGTTAACTGGGTCAGTAAAAGGTAAGAAACGAAAGATACTTTTAGAACAACTTGAAAATGGTACGATTGATTGTTTAATTGGAACCCATGCTTTGATTCAAGATGATGTGATTTTCCATAATGTTGGTTTAGTAATTACAGATGAACAACATCGATTTGGTGTGAATCAACGCCAGCTTTTAAGAGAAAAAGGTGCAATGACGAATGTGTTATTTATGACAGCAACGCCGATACCAAGAACACTAGCAATATCAGTTTTTGGTGAGATGGATGTGTCTTCAATTAAACAATTACCAAAAGGTCGTAAACCTATCATTACTACTTGGGCAAAGCATGAGCAATACGATAAAGTTTTGATGCAAATGACCTCAGAGTTGAAAAAAGGTCGTCAAGCATATGTCATTTGCCCGCTTATAGAAAGTTCTGAGCATCTCGAAGATGTTCAAAATGTTGTCGCATTGTACGAGTCTTTACAACAGTATTATGGTGTTTCCCGTGTAGGGTTATTGCATGGTAAGTTGTCTGCCGATGAAAAAGATGAGGTCATGCAAAAGTTTAGCAATCATGAGATAGATGTTTTAGTTTCTACTACTGTTGTTGAAGTAGGTGTTAATGTACCGAATGCAACTTTTATGATGATTTATGATGCGGATCGCTTTGGATTATCAACTTTACATCAGTTACGCGGACGTGTGGGTAGAAGTGACCAGCAAAGTTACTGTGTTTTAATTGCATCCCCTAAAACAGAAACAGGAATTGAAAGAATGACAATTATGACACAAACAACGGATGGATTTGAATTGAGTGAACGAGACTTAGAAATGCGTGGTCCTGGCGATTTCTTTGGTGTTAAACAAAGTGGATTGCCAGATTTCTTAGTTGCCAATTTAGTTGAAGATTATCGTATGTTAGAAGTTGCTCGTGATGAAGCAGCTGAACTTATTCAATCTGGCGTATTCTTTGAAAATACGTATCAACATTTACGTCATTTTGTTGAAGAAAATTTATTACATCGTAGTTTTGACTAATTGCCATGCTGATTTGTCAATTTGAGTGCAACACTTCGTTAATTGAGTGATATGACACTTGAACTATTTAAATGTAAAGTGGTATTTTAACAATTTATAAATTTTCGACTAAATAATAGCTAAATAATACAGTTATTTGTTGAGTCGGTTAAATAGAAAGTGTTATGATATGTGAGGAATGTTTAAGACTAGGTACTAAAAAATGAGGGGTGAGACGTTGAAACTAAAGAAAGATAAACGTAGAGAAGCAATCAGACAACAAATTGATAGCAATCCCTTCATCACAGACCATGAACTAAGCGACTTATTTCAAGTGAGTATACAAACAATTCGTTTAGATCGCACTTATTTAAACATACCAGAATTAAGGAAGCGTATTAAATTAGTTGCTGAAAAGAATTATGACCAAATAAGTTCTATTGAAGAACAAGAATTTATTGGTGATTTGATTCAAGTCAATCCAAATGTTAAAGCGCAATCAATTTTAGATATTACATCGGATTCTGTTTTTCATAAAACTGGAATTGCGCGTGGTCATGTGCTGTTTGCTCAGGCAAATTCGTTATGTGTTGCGCTAATTAAGCAACCAACAGTTTTAACTCATGAGAGTAGCATTCAATTTATTGAAAAAGTAAAATTAAATGATACGGTAAGAGCAGAAGCACGAGTTGTAAATCAAACTGCAAAACATTATTACGTCGAAGTAAAGTCATATGTTAAACATACATTAGTTTTCAAAGGAAATTTTAAAATGTTTTATGATAAGCGAGGATAAAATTATGGTTAAATTAGCAATTGATATGATGGGTGGCGACAATGCGCCTGATATCGTATTAGAAGCCGTACAAAAGGCTGTTGAAGACTTTAAAGATCTAGAAATTATACTTTTCGGTGACGAAAAAAAGTATAATCTGAACCATGAACGAATCGAATTTAGACATTGTTCTGAAAAGATTGAAATGGAAGATGAGCCTGTTAGAGCGATTAAACGTAAAAAAGATAGCTCAATGGTAAAAATGGCTGAAGCTGTGAAATCTGGTGAAGCAGATGGATGTGTGTCAGCAGGTAATACTGGTGCTTTAATGTCAGCTGGTTTATTCATTGTTGGACGTATTAAAGGTGTAGCTAGACCGGCTTTAGTAGTAACATTGCCAACGATTGATGGAAAAGATTTTGTCTTTTTAGACGTTGGTGCAAATGCTGATGCTAAACCTGAACACTTATTACAGTATGCGCAACTAGGGGATATTTATGCTCAAAAAATTAGAGGTATTGATAATCCGAAAATCTCATTATTAAATATAGGAACCGAGCCAGCTAAAGGTAATAGTTTAACGAAAAAATCATATGAGTTATTAAATCATGATCATTCATTGAATTTTGTTGGGAATATTGAAGCGAAGACATTAATGGATGGCGATACAGATGTTGTAGTTACCGATGGCTATACTGGGAACATGGTCCTTAAAAATTTAGAAGGTACTGCAAAATCAATCGGTAAAATGTTAAAAGATACGATTATGAGTAGTACTAAAAATAAATTAGCAGGTGCAATATTGAAGAAAGATTTAGCTGAATTCGCTAAAAAGATGGATTACTCAGAATACGGTGGTTCCGTATTATTAGGATTGGAAGGTACTGTAGTTAAAGCACACGGTAGTTCAAATGCTAAAGCTTTTTATTCTGCAATTAGACAAGCGAAAATCGCAGGAGAACAAAATATTGTACAAACAATGAAAGAGACTGTAGGTGAATCAAATGAGTAAAACAGCAATTATTTTTCCGGGACAAGGTGCCCAAAAAGTTGGTATGGCACAAGATTTGTTTAATAACAATGATCAAGCAACTGAAATTTTAACTTCAGCAGCAAAGACGTTAGACTTTGATATTTTAGAGACAATGTTTACTGATGAAGAAGGTAAATTGGGTGAAACTGAAAACACGCAACCAGCTTTATTGACGCATAGTTCGGCATTATTAGCAGCGCTAAAAAATTTGAATCCTGATTTTACTATGGGGCATAGTTTAGGTGAATATTCAAGTTTAGTTGCAGCTGACGTATTATCATTTGAAGATGCAGTTAAAATTGTTAGAAAACGTGGTCAATTAATGGCGCAAGCATTTCCTACTGGTGTAGGAAGCATGGCTGCAGTATTGGGCTTAGATTTTGATAAAGTCGATGAAATTTGTAAGTCATTATCATCTGATGACAAAATAATTGAACCAGCAAACATTAATTGCCCAGGTCAAATTGTTGTTTCAGGTCACAAAGCTTTAATTGATGAGCTAGTAGAAAAAGGTAAATCATTAGGTGCAAAACGTGTCATGCCTTTAGCAGTATCTGGTCCATTCCATTCATCGCTAATGAAAGTGATTGAAGAAGATTTTTCAAGTTATATTAATCAATTTGAATGGCGTGATGCTAAGTTTCCTGTAGTTCAAAATGTAAATGCGCAAGGTGAAACTGACAAAGAAGTAATTAAATCTAATATGGTCAAGCAATTATATTCACCAGTACAATTCATTAACTCAACAGAATGGCTAATAGACCAAGGTGTTGATCATTTTATTGAAATTGGTCCTGGAAAAGTTTTATCTGGCTTAATTAAAAAAATAAATAGAGATGTTAAGTTAACATCAATTCAAACTTTAGAAGATGTGAAAGGATGGAATGAAAATGACTAAGAGTGCTTTAGTAACAGGTGCATCAAGAGGAATTGGACGTAGTATTGCGTTACAATTAGCAGAAGAAGGATATAATGTAGCAGTAAACTATGCAGGCAGCAAAGAGAAAGCTGAAGCAGTAGTCGAAGAAATCAAAGCTAAAGGTGTTGACAGTTTTGCGATTCAAGCAAATGTTGCCGATGCTGATGAAGTTAAAGCAATGATTAAAGAAGTAGTTAGCCAATTTGGTTCTTTAGATGTTTTAGTAAATAATGCAGGTATTACTCGCGATAATTTATTAATGCGTATGAAAGAACAAGAGTGGGATGATGTTATTGACACAAACTTAAAAGGTGTATTTAACTGTATCCAAAAAGCAACACCACAAATGTTAAGACAACGTAGTGGTGCT
Source organism: Staphylococcus sp. EG-SA-15 (assembly GCF_017151895.1). Taxonomy (NCBI): domain Bacteria; kingdom Bacillati; phylum Bacillota; class Bacilli; order Caryophanales; family Staphylococcaceae; genus Staphylococcus; species Staphylococcus sp. EG-SA-15. The sequence goes on from NZ_JACVZN010000021.1 coordinate 20,083, forward strand.
ATCATCAATTTATCAAGTGTTGTTGGAGCAGTAGGTAATCCGGGACAAGCAAACTATGTTGCAACAAAAGCAGGTGTTATTGGTTTAACTAAATCTGCGGCGCGTGAATTAGCATCTCGTGGTATCACTGTAAATGCAGTTGCACCTGGTTTTATTGTTTCTGATATGACAGATGCTTTAAGTGATGAGCTTAAAGAACAAATGTTGACTCAAATTCCGTTAGCACGTTTTGGTCAAGACACAGATATTGCTAATACAGTAGCGTTCTTAGCATCAGACAAAGCAAAATATATTACAGGTCAAACAATCCATGTAAATGGTGGAATGTACATGTAATATATTTGAGCTAAAGCTCAAGATAAAGACGTAGTAATCAATAAATTGATAACTGATAAGCGGAACGCCTGAGCTAAAGCTAATTGACGCAGTGGTTGACTGGTCATCCAATGGAGAATTGCCTGACCTAGTCAACTTTGCGGGGGAAATTCTAAGCAACCTAGATAAGGTTCGAGAATTTCTCCCTAAGAAACACTAATCAATAAATTGATAAGAAGATTAGAGGAACGCTTGAGCTAAAGCTCAAGATAAAGACGCAGTAATCAATAAATTGATAACTGGGATAGAGGTACACCTGAGCTAAAGCTCATGCATAAGAAACACTAATCAATAAATTGATAAGTGTTTCTAAAATTTCTACTTGTTTTTTAGAATTTAAAATGGGAAAATATAATAGTCTATGTATAGGCATTTTTAAAGGAGGTGAATCGACGTGGAAAATTTCGATAAAGTAAAAGATATCATCGTTGACCGTTTAGGTGTAGACGCTGATAAAGTAACTGAAGATGCATCTTTCAAAGATGATTTAGGCGCTGACTCACTTGATATCGCTGAATTAGTAATGGAATTAGAAGACGAGTTTGGTACTGAAATTCCTGATGAAGAAGCTGAAAAAATCAACACTGTTGGTGATGCTGTTAAATTTATTAACAGTCTTGAAAAATAATAAATCTTACATCTGGGTCGTCAGTATTGTCGACTCAGTTTTTTTCTTTAATTATCAATAGTTTTAACGTAAAATTAAAGATGATTCAAGAGCAACACATAAAGGAGATAAAATAATGTCTAAACAAAAGAAAAGTGAGATAGTTAATCGTTTTAGAAAGCGCTTTGATACTAAAATGACAGAGTTAGGCTTTACTTATCAAAATATTGATTTATACCAACAAGCATTTTCGCATTCGAGTTTTATTAATGATTTTAATATGAATCGTTTAGACCATAATGAGCGTTTAGAGTTTTTGGGTGATGCGGTATTAGAATTGACGGTTTCACGATATTTATTTGATAAACATCCCAACTTGCCAGAAGGGAATTTAACAAAAATGCGTGCCACTATTGTATGTGAGCCCTCACTTGTAATATTTGCGAATAAAATTGGATTGAACGAAATGATTTTACTTGGTAAAGGTGAAGAGAAAACAGGGGGACGTACAAGACCATCATTAATATCAGATGCATTCGAAGCATTTATTGGGGCATTGTATTTGGATCAAGGACTAGATATAGTTTGGAAATTTGCTGAGAAAGTCATTTTCCCACATGTAGAACAAAATGAGTTATTAGGCGTGGTAGATTTTAAAACACAATTCCAAGAATATGTGCACCAGCAAAATAAAGGTGATGTAACCTATAATTTAATAAAAGAAGAGGGACCGGCACATCATCGTCTATTCACTTCAGAAGTTATTCTGCAAGGGGAAGCAATAGCTGAAGGTAAAGGGAAAACGAAAAAAGAATCAGAACAACGTGCTGCTGAAAGTGCCTATAAGCAATTAAAACAAATTAAATAGAAATTTATATGATACGACATATAGGTGTTCGATTTAGGATTTAAGGAAGAATTTTTAATATTTTATGGAACAACTTCGAAATTTAATATACAAATACTAAAATATCGTATACATGTGTTCTTTAAAATTGTGATAAGGAGTTTAGGATGGTTTATTTAAAATCAATAGATGCCATTGGATTTAAGTCTTTTGCAGATCAAACCAATGTTCAATTCGATAAAGGTGTAACTGCAATTGTTGGTCCAAATGGAAGCGGTAAAAGTAATATTACAGATGCTATTAAATGGGTGTTGGGTGAACAATCGGCTAAATCATTACGTGGCTCAAAAATGGAAGATATTATCTTCTCAGGTGCAGAACATCGCAAAGCTCAAAATTATGCTGAAGTACAGTTAAGATTAGATAATCATTCTAAAAAGCTCAGTGTTGATGAAAACGAAGTTATTGTAACAAGAAGATTGTATCGAAGTGGTGAAAGTGAGTACTACATAAATAATGACCGTGCAAGATTAAAAGATATTGCCGATTTATTTTTAGATTCTGGATTGGGAAAAGAAGCGTATAGCATTATCTCGCAAGGTAGAGTTGATGAAATACTAAATGCTAAACCAATTGATAGACGTCAAATTATTGAAGAATCGGCTGGTGTACTTAAATATAAAAAACGTAAGGCTGAATCATTAAATAAACTTGACCAAACAGAAGATAATTTAACGAGAGTAGAAGACATTTTATATGATTTGGAAGGTCGCGTAGAACCTCTAAAAGAGGAGGCAGCTATAGCTAAAGAATATAAGACACTTTCACATCAAATGAAACATAGTGACATTGTAGTTACAGTGCACGATATTGATCAATATACAAATGACAATAGACAATTAGATCAACGTTTAAATGATTTACAAGGCCAACAAGCAAATAAAGAAGCTGACAAGCAACGTTTAAGCCAACAAATTCAACAATATAAAGGTAAACGTCATCAACTTGATAATGATGTTGAATCGCTTAATTATCAATTAGTAAAAGCTACGGAAGCCTTTGAAAAATATACGGGACAATTAAATGTTTTAGAAGAACGTAAGAAAAATCAATCTGAAACAAATGCACGATATGAAGAAGAACAAGAAAATTTAATGGAGCTTTTAGAAAATATATCAAATGAGATTTCTGAAGCTCAAGATACTTATAAGTCTCTGAAAAGTAAACAAAAAGAACTCAATGCTGTCATTCGTGAACTTGAAGAACAACTATATGTTTCAGACGAAGCACATGATGAAAAATTGGAAGAAATTAAAAACGAATACTATACATTAATGTCAGAGCAATCAGATGTTAACAATGATATTCGTTTTTTAAAGCATACTATAGAAGAGAATGAGGCTAAAAAATCAAGACTAGATTCTCGATTAGTTGAAGTTTTTGAGCAATTGAAAGATATTCAGGGTCAAATAAAAACGACAAAAAAAGAATATCAACAGACCAACAAAGAACTTTCTGCTGTAGATAAAGAAATTAAAAATATAGAAAAAGACCTCACTGATACAAAAAAAGCACAAAATGAATACGAAGAGAAATTGTATCAAGCATATCGATATACCGAAAAAATGAAAACACGTATTGATAGTTTGGCAACGCAAGAGGAAGAATATACTTATTTTTTCAATGGCGTCAAACATATTTTGAAAGCTAAAAATAAAGAATTAAAGGGTATTCATGGTGCAGTTGCGGAAATTATTGATGTGCCATCTAAATTAACTCAGGCAATTGAAACAGCATTAGGTGCTTCATTACAACATGTCATTGTAGATTCAGAAAAAGATGGACGCCAGGCTATTCAATTTTTAAAAGAACGTAATTTAGGTCGTGCGACGTTTTTACCATTAAATGTTATACAGAGTAGAGTGGTAGCGACTGATATTAAATCTATTGCTAAAGAGGCAAACGGATTTATTAGTATTGCTTCGGAAGCAGTTAAAGTAGCACCAGAATATCAAAATATTATCGGGAATTTATTAGGTAATACGATTATCGTTGATCATTTAAAGCATGCAAATGAATTGGCACGTGCGATTAAATATCGAACTCGTATTGTTACTTTGGAAGGTGATATTGTAAATCCTGGTGGTTCTATGACTGGTGGTGGCGCTCGTAAGTCAAAAAGTATTCTGTCTCAAAAAGACGAGTTGACAACAATGAGACACCAATTAGAAGATTACTTGCGTCAAACAGAATCATTTGAACAACAATTTAAAGAGTTGAAGATAAAAAGTGATCAATTAAGTGAACTGTATTTTGAAAAAAGTCAAAAGCATAATACACTTAAAGAGCAAGTGCATCATTTTGAAATGGAGCTCGATAGATTAACTACACAAGAAACACAAATAAAAAATGATCATGAAGAATTCGAATTTGAAAAAAATGATGGTTATACGAGTGACAAAAGTCGACAAACTTTGAGTGAAAAAGAAACTCATTTAGAAAGTATTAAAGCATCTTTAAAACGACTAGAAGATGAAATTGAACGCTACACAAAACTTTCTAAAGAAGGTAAGGAAAGCGTAACTAAAACACAACAAACGTTACATCAGAAACAATCTGATCTTGCTGTGGTTAAAGAGCGTATTAAAACACAACAACAGACAATAGATCGATTAAATAATCAAAGTCAACAAACCAAACATCAATTAAATGATGTTAAAGAAAAAATAGCATTCTTTAATTCGGATGAAGTGATGGGCGAGCAAGCTTTTCAAAATATTAAAGATCAAATTAATGGTCAACAAGAAACGAGAACACGCTTATCTGATGAATTAGATAAATTGAAACAACAACGTATTGAGTTGAATGAACAAATCGATGCGCAAGAAGCTACACTACAAGTTTGTCACCAAGATATTTTAGCTATCGAAAATCACTACCAAGATATTAAAGCTGAACAATCAAAGCTAGATGTATTAATTCATCATGCGATAGATCATTTAAATGATGAATATCAATTGACTGTTGAACGTGCGAAATCTGAATATACGAGTGATGAATCGATTGACGCATTACGTAAAAAAGTTAAGTTAATGAAGATGTCGATTGATGAACTAGGTCCTGTAAACTTAAATGCAATTGAACAATTTGAAGAGTTAAATGAACGTTATACATTTTTAAGTGAACAACGTACAGATCTTCGTAAAGCTAAAGAAACATTAGAGCAAATTATAAGTGAAATGGATCAAGAGGTTACTGAAAGATTTAAAGAAACTTTCCATGCTATTCAAGGACATTTTACAGCTGTGTTCAAACAATTGTTTGGTGGAGGCGATGCAGAATTGCAATTAACTGAAGCCGATTATTTAACAGCTGGTATTGATATTGTGGTACAACCACCGGGTAAAAAGTTGCAACATTTATCGTTACTGAGTGGTGGTGAGCGTGCATTAACTGCTATTGCTTTACTATTTGCAATTTTAAAAGTAAGATCTGCACCTTTTGTTATATTAGATGAGGTTGAAGCTGCACTAGATGAAGCAAATGTTATTAGATACGCAAAATATTTAAATGAGTTATCAGACGAAACACAATTCATTGTTATTACACACCGTAAAGGAACAATGGAATTTGCAGATAGGTTATACGGTGTAACAATGCAAGAATCAGGTGTTACTAAACTTGTGAGTGTGAATTTAAATACAATAGATGATGTGTTGAAGGAGGAGCAATAATGAGCTTTTTTAAACGCTTAAAAGATAAGTTTGCAACAAATAAAGAAAATGAAGAAGTTAAATCCTTAACAGAAGAACAAGGTCAAGACAAATTAGAAGATACACATTCTGAAGGTTCAACGCAGGACGTAAATGATTTAGCAGAAAATGCTGAAGTGAAAAAGAAGCCACGCAAGTTGAGTGAAGCGGATTTTGATGACGATGGCTTAATATCAATTGAAGATTTTGAAGAAATTGAAGCTCAAAAAATGGGGGCTAAATTTAAAGCAGGACTCGAAAAATCTCGTCAAAATTTCCAAGAACAATTAAATAATTTGATAGCGAGATATCGTAAAGTAGATGAAGACTTTTTTGAAGCTTTAGAAGAAATGTTAATCACTGCAGACGTCGGTTTTAATACAGTGATGACGTTAACTGAAGAATTACGTATGGAAGCACAACGACGTAATATTCAAGATACTGAAGATTTGCGTGAAGTCATTGTTGAAAAAATCGTAGAGATTTACCATCAAGAAGATGATAATTCAGAAGCTATGAACTTAGAAGATGGTCGTTTGAATGTCATTTTAATGGTCGGTGTGAATGGTGTTGGTAAAACAACAACAATTGGAAAATTAGCTTACCGATATAAAATGGAAGGTAAAAAAGTAATGTTAGCTGCGGGCGATACTTTTAGAGCGGGTGCTATTGATCAATTGAAAGTTTGGGGCGAACGTGTTGGTGTAGACGTAATTAGCCAAAGTGAAGGTTCTGATCCAGCTGCTGTTATGTATGATGCGATTAATGCCGCTAAAAACAAAGGTGTTGATATTTTAATCTGTGATACCGCTGGACGTTTACAAAATAAAACAAATCTAATGCAAGAATTAGAAAAAGTTAAGCGTGTAATTAATCGAGCAGTGCCAGATGCGCCTCATGAAGCATTACTATGTTTAGATGCTACAACTGGTCAGAATGCGTTGTCACAAGCTAGAAACTTTAAAGAAGTAACAAATGTTACAGGTATTGTATTAACGAAATTAGATGGTACAGCCAAAGGTGGTATCGTATTAGCCATTCGTAATGAATTGCACATTCCAGTTAAATATGTAGGTTTAGGTGAGCAATTAGATGACTTACAACCATTTAACCCTGAAAGTTATGTCTACGGCTTATTCGCTGATATGATTGAACAAAATGAAGAAATAACAACAGTTGAAAATGATCAAATTGTAACAGAAGAAAAGGACGATAATCATGGGTCAAAATGATTTAGTTAAAACGTTACGAATGAATTATTTGTTTGATTTTTATCAATCCTTATTGACGAATAAACAACGTAATTATTTGGAATTATTTTATCTCGAAGATTATTCTTTAAGTGAAATCGCAGATACTTTTAATGTGAGTAGACAAGCAGTTTATGATAATATAAGAAGAACTGGCGATTTAGTTGAAGATTATGAAAAGAAATTGGAATTATACCAGAAATTTGAGCAACGCCGAGAAATATATGATGAAATGAAACAACATTTAAGTAATCCAGAACAAATACAACGTTATATTCAACAATTAGAAGACTTAGAATAGATATAAATTGAGGGAGGACATCGATATGGCATTTGAAGGCTTATCAGAACGCCTGCAAGCGACGATGCAAAAAATGCGTGGTAAGGGTAAACTTACTGAAGCTGATATAAAGATAATGATGCGTGAAGTAAGATTAGCGTTACTTGAGGCTGACGTAAACTTTAAAGTGGTAAAAGAATTTATTAAAACAGTATCAGAACGCGCATTAGGTTCCGATGTAATGCAATCATTAACACCAGGGCAACAAGTTATTAAAATAGTTCAAGATGAATTAACGCAGTTGATGGGTGGAGAAAATACGTCGATTAATATGTCAAATAAACCACCTACTGTTGTTATGATGGTTGGTTTACAAGGTGCTGGTAAAACAACAACTGCAGGTAAATTAGCATTATTGATGCGTAAAAAATACAACAAAAAACCTATGTTAGTTGCAGCAGATATTTATCGTCCAGCAGCGATAAATCAATTACAAACAGTAGGGAAACAAATTGATATTCCTGTATACAGTGAAGGAGATCAAGTAAAGCCACAACAAATTGTAACTAATGCATTAAAACATGCTAAAGAAGAACATTTAGACTTTGTAATCATTGATACAGCAGGTCGATTACACATCGATGAAGCATTGATGAACGAATTAAAAGAAGTAAAAGACATTGCTAAACCAAACGAAATTATGTTAGTTGTCGATTCAATGACGGGTCAAGATGCTGTCAATGTTGCAGAATCTTTTGACGATCAACTTGATGTCACAGGTGTTACCTTAACTAAATTAGATGGTGATACACGTGGTGGTGCAGCTTTATCTATTCGTTCGGTGACACAAAAACCAATTAAATTTGTTGGTATGAGTGAAAAGTTAGATGGTTTAGAGCTATTCCATCCTGAACGTATGGCATCACGTATTTTAGGTATGGGTGATGTGTTAAGTTTAATTGAAAAAGCGCAACAAGATGTGGATCAAGAAAAAGCAAAAGATTTAGAGAAAAAGATGCGTGAGTCATCGTTTACTTTAGATGATTTTTTAGAACAACTTGATCAGGTGAAAAATCTAGGACCACTGGATGATATTATGAAAATGATTCCAGGTATGAATAAAATGAAAGGGCTAGATAAGCTTAATATGAGTGAAAAGCAAATTGATCATATTAAAGCGATTATCCAGTCAATGACGCCGGCTGAAAGAAACAATCCAGACACATTGAATGTATCACGTAAAAAGCGTATTGCTAAAGGGTCTGGTCGTTCATTACAAGAAGTCAATCGTTTGATGAAACAATTTAACGATATGAAGAAAATGATGAAACAATTCACTGGTGGCGGTAAAGGTAAAAAAGGTAAACGCAATCAAATGCAAAATATGTTAAAAGGTATGAATTTACCGTTTTAATGTTTAATATAACACGCTGATTTTTGTTGCAATGAGATGTGCATCCCGAAAGTTATACTAAAGAATATAACTTTATGGGGTGCATATTTTTAGATACACAATAATAATTAAAAACTGAAATTGCGGATTTGCTAGAACATGAGGTTATTGTTGCTAATATTAATAAGTTATATTGGTGGAACATGTGCGTTAGAAGTGGTACCATTCATGTCCTTACGAGATAAATTAACTTAACACGTAGGTGGTGAAATTTACTATGAATTTTTATAACCTATTAACAGTCTAATTTAGTAATCACATAGTTATTATTGTAAGAAAAAGGTTCAATAATTTTCCTGGTAAAGAAAAAACTCTTTACAAACATTCATACACCTGTTAATATTATTTCTTGTAGAAAATAAAAATTAAAACATGACTTAAAGGAGATTTTATAAATGGCAGTTAAAATTCGTTTAACACGTTTAGGTTCAAAAAGAAATCCATTCTATCGTATCGTAGTAGCAGATGCTCGTTCTCCACGTGACGGACGTATCATCGAACAAATCGGTACTTATAACCCAACGAGCGCTAATGCTCCAGAAATTAAAGTTGACGAAGCGTTAGCTTTAAAATGGTTAAATGATGGTGCGAAACCAACTGATACAGTTCACAATATCTTATCAAAAGAAGGTATTATGAAAAAATTTGACGAACAAAAGAAAGCTAAGTAATTTAGCGTAAAATTGTTCTAACAATAAGAATAACTCGTTTACACTGACAGTTATTACTCAATGATACGTTGGGAATATCACATGTTAGTAATATAGAACGTATTGGGTACCATAATGGTGCCCTTTTTCTTTGAATTATTTTCAATTAAAATAGAAGTGTTCAAAGCATAGAGTTGGAGGTAATAGAATGAGAGTTGAAGTTGGTCAAATTGTTAACACACATGGTATTAAAGGTGAAATTAAAGTAAAATCCAATTCAGACTTTACAGACGTTCGTTTTCAACCCGGTCAAGTGCTGACAGTTGTGCATAACAATAACGACCTTGAATATACTGTTAAGTCACATAGAGTGCATAAAGGGCTTCATATGCTCACATTTGAAGGTATTAATAATATTAATGATATTGAGCATCTAAAAGGGAGTTCTATTTATCAAGAACGTGATCATGAAGATATCGTACTTGAGGAAAATGAATTTTATTATTCAGATATTATAGGATGTACAGTTTTTGATGATCAAGAAACACCAATAGGTCGTGTAATTAATATATTTGAAACAGGTGCGAATGATGTGTGGGTGATTAAAGGATCTAAAGAATATTTGATTCCTTATATTGCTGATGTTGTAAAAGAAGTGGATGTTGAAAATAAAAAAATTATCATCACGCCAATGGAAGGATTGTTGGATTAATGAAAATTGATTATTTAACTTTATTTCCTGAAATGTTTGATGGTGTTTTAAATCATTCAATTATGAAACGTGCCCAAGAAAACAATAAATTACAAATCAATACGGTTAATTTTAGAGATTATGCAATTAACAAGCACAACCAAGTAGATGATTATCCGTATGGTGGCGGACAAGGTATGGTGTTAAAGCCTGAACCTGTTTTTAATGCGATGGAAGACTTAGATGTCACAGAACAAACACGCGTTATTTTAATGTGTCCACAAGGCGAGCCATTTTCACATCAGAAAGCTGTTGAATTAAGCAAGGCTGACCACATCGTTTTCATATGTGGACATTATGAAGGTTACGATGAACGTATCCGAACACATCTTGTCACAGATGAAATATCAATGGGTGACTATGTTTTAACAGGTGGAGAATTGCCAGCGATGACCATGACTGATGCCATTGTTAGACTGATTCCAGGTGTTTTAGGTAATGAACAGTCACATCAAGACGATTCATTTTCAGATGGATTATTAGAGTTTCCGCAATATACACGTCCGCGTGAATTTAAGGGTCTAACAGTTCCAGATGTTTTATTGTCTGGAAATCATGCCAATATTGATGCATGGAGACATGAGCAAAAGTTGATCCGCACATATAATAAAAGACCTGACTTAATTGAAAAATATCCATTAACTAATGCAGATAAGCAAATATTAGAAAGATATAAAATAGGATTGAAAAAAGGTTAGTATTGTGCTAACATAATCTGAGTGTGGAAACACAAAAATCACTATGATCCGCTGCTATATATTTGTCGAGGCAAGAACATAGGTTGAAGAGGAGAATTTATAATGACAAATCACAAATTAATCGAAGCAGTAACTAAATCACAATTACGTACAGACTTACCAAGTTTCCGTCCTGGTGATACTTTACGTGTACACGTACGTATCATTGAGGGTACTCGTGAGCGTATCCAAGTATTCGAAGGCGTTGTAATTAAACGTCGTGGCGGTGGCGTTTCTGAAACGTTTACAGTTCGTAAAATTTCATCAGGTGTTGGCGTGGAACGTACATTCCCATTACACACACCAAAAATTGAAAAAATCGAAGTTAAACGTCGTGGTAAAGTACGTCGTGCTAAATTATATTACTTACGTAGTTTACGTGGTAAAGCTGCTAGAATCCAAGAAATTCGTTAATCAGCATTTAAACAAAGCTATGTATGAGTCAAATTCGACTCAAACAATAAAGCCATCTAGGTCACTTTTATGGAGTGATATAGATGGCTTTTTTTGCTGTTTAGTTAATGTAAATGTTTATTCCTTTTCTATTCATAACGTGTTTGCTCAAAATGGTTATATAAACAAAAGGCTGGGACATAAATCAATGTTCTATGCTCTACGAAGTTATATTGGCAGTAGTTGACTGAACGAAAATGCACTTGTAACAAGCCTTTTTCAATTCTAGTCAGGGGCCCCAACACAGAAGCTGACGAAAAGTCAGCTTACAATAATGTGCAAGTTGGCGGGGCCCCAACATAGAAGCTGGGGAAAGTCAGCTTACAATAATGTGCAAGTTGGGGTGGGACGACGAAATAAATTTTGCGAAAATATCATTTCTGTCCCACTCCCATTAAATATATGCGTAGCAACATTATTTTTGTCTTGCCCATCTCGTGAAAATAATACTACATATAATGCCGAATATAGTAATTGTTATAAGTAAATAATAGTATGGTGGGGTATAGCTCAATTGAATCTTTGTTATATTTTTAGGTGCTTTAATGCCGGTCATAATACCATTTACTTGTTCAACTTTAAGACTTTGATCACCTGATGTCGCTTTCATACCTTGATTATATGCTGTTGGCAAAACAATATACCCAGATGAATTTTTATTTTTAGTAATAGTATAACCTTGCTTTGTCTTACTAACTTTGACAGCCTCTAATGAATTTGAAGCGTCTTTAAGCGTGGTATAATCTTCGCCGTATATCCCTTTTAAATTTACACGATACTTACCTTTAGGCAATGATAATCTAATCCTATCTGAAGCTTTAATGCGTATTGTTACGGGTGTTACAAAGCGTCGATATTTATAAGTGAGTTTATTTCTTTCTTGTGTATATTCATTCACTTTAACATCATGAGCTTTATCCGGCGAAAGTAATTCTAAATCCATTTCAAAATACAAATCTTTAAATTGATTAGAAACTGATTTTGGCAACTGTACAGTTAGACCACCATTATTTTGTTTAACTTGTAATAAATGTTTTGTAGGAGATTGCCAGGCTGCACTATTTAATTTAATTGTTGAATCTGATAGTAAATTTTTATTGGCTTTAAAATGTGTATTAACATCTTTAGTATTGTTAGAAACAATCCCTTGCAACATTGCTTGTTCTTTATCTAATGGAGATTTTAATTCTTTATTGGAAAAGACCTTATTTGTAATATGTGCACTTGGATAATGGATGGTATTTTTAGAATGAATCCAACGAACTTTATTGTCTTTGTGTTCAGAGTTAATTTTAAATCCATATGGTAAGTTGTCATCATGATTTACTCTAATTCGATCATTCACATTCCAAAGCGATAGTAAATTTTGACGATTGCCAAGTAATCTATAAGTGCTGTTTTTATCGATTGGCATATTAATTTGGAGTGTCTTGTCATAATATTTTAAAATGTCTCCATTAAAAATACTAGAATATAATGAAATGCCATTATAATGATATATAAATGGTGAATTTAATGCATAGTCTGACATATAATCAATGCGATTAAATGGGCCTGTTGCATTTTGATTTATCTTTTTTATTAGCTGGTTTACATAGTTACTATGATAATCATGTTGTTTCAACGTTGATATTGATTGTTGATAAGGTTTGATTGCCATATTTTTGTTGTTATCTAAAATGGCGATTTGTTGAATCATAACGATTAATACTAATATTGCAACGGTTAATTTTTTATAACGCCATAAACTAAATTTTAAAATAACGGCAAGCACCATTAGCAGGATAATACCTACTATAAGTGCAAGTGGGTGTGTCGGTGATGGTAATACATAAAGTAATGCGATGATGCTTACTGGTATTGTTCTGATTAAATAATATTTCATATTTAATGTTGATAAATGTTGAATAAACAATCCGCAAAGAGCACTTGATGATAGTGCTAAGATATACACCCAACGCCTTTCTGGAAATGAAAAACCATTAAAAGCACTGTCGAAATACTGTGATAATGAACCTATAAATAATATCCATGTTACTATTGCGAAAAGTCTATAAAAGTAAAAACGATACAGTTTGAATGACAATAATGCAACGATAGTAAGAATTGAAATCGTAATATAAAATCCATCGCTAAAGAAAAAATAATGATAATCAAGTGGTGTCAAAAACGGTATATCAACATTGGGATTTTGCTTTCTGTCATTTTCCAAAAACGCAGAAATGCCAGTGAATAAACCAAATACACTTGATAACACACTCAAAACTGTAGCAGATATGACGCAAATTAATTTTTGTGTTCTAGAGACAATGTCATATTTGTAAGTGAAAATGAGTCGATATAAATAGTAGCAACCTATAATAATAGCTTGATAATAACTGAAATAAAAATTGCTAAATAGTGTTAAGGCTATCGCAACAATGAAAATACCGATTTTGCGTTGTTGAAAATATCTTTCCAAACCAAGAATCGATAATGGTAATAAATATAATAAATTTCCATAAAATGACCAAGTAAAATTAAAGTATATAACGACAGTTGACATGCCGTATAAAATCGTAGCGATCATATTTGTTGAGCGTTTAAAGTGTAATATTTTAAATAAGTAGAAGGTCACGACAAATGTTATGATAGCTCGTATCATAGCCATAATAAGTTGGTTTGTCGGCCAAAAATGTATTGTTGTCGGATTAAATATACCAACCGTTTCTCCTATTTTAATGAATAGAAAATTTAGCCACATTAAAGGTGACAGCGAATAATAATATGATAGTCCTTTCATATAATCGCCACCTAATCCAAACGATGCATCATATAAACTAGAAAAACTACTTAGATGTTCATACAAATACATTTGAAATGGCATCATTTGACGGAATCCATCTCCAGCCCCACTAAAAACAGTACCATTCACAATATAATCATAGATATGAGTAGAAAATAAAATAAGCGTTAATATTACACTAATGAAAGTTATAACAAAGAATTGTTTGACGTTTGAATTTAGCCACTTTTTTAACACAACATTATCCTCAACTTTCAAATTTAAAATTAAGTTTAACTGAAACTAAAGTTAATGAGGTTCTTGATAGGTAAAGACGAAGATGACTGTGGAACAGATACCTTATCATAGTTACTTAAACTTTGGATCATTTTCAGTTTATCATTAAACAAATATATTGAATAATAAAAATGTCATACTGATAAAGATGAATGTCACTTAATAAGCAGCTTAGATTTATTAAATGAAAATTTTTAATTGTAGAAAACTTGAAATAATCACTTATACCTAAATCTAAAGCATTGTTAACAAGTGTGACAATGTTAAAATAAATATAGTTGAATTAATGAATTTGTTCTATAATTAACAAGTTATAGATTTTAATAATGAGAAAAGAATTGACGAAAGTAAGGTGAATTGAATGGTTATTCAATGGTATCCAGGACATATGGCGAAAGCCAAAAGAGAAGTAAGTGAACAATTAAAAAAAGTAGATGTAGTGTTTGAACTAGTAGATGCAAGAATTCCATATAGTTCAAGAAACCCTATGATAGATGAAGTTATTAACCAAAAACCACGTGTTGTTATATTAAATAAAAAAGATATGTCTAATTTAAATGAGATGTCAAAATGGGAACAATTTTTTATTGATAAAGGATACTATCCTGTATCAGTGGATGCTAAGCACGGTAAAAATTTAAAGAAAGTGGAAGCTGCAGCAATTAAGGCGACTGCTGAAAAATTTGAACGCGAAAAAGCGAAAGGACTTAAACCTAGAGCGATAAGAGCGATGATTGTTGGAATTCCAAATGTTGGTAAATCCACATTAATAAATAAACTGGCAAAGCGTAGTATTGCACAGACTGGTAATAAACCAGGTGTGACCAAACAACAACAATGGATTAAAGTTGGTAATGCATTACAACTATTAGACACACCAGGGATACTTTGGCCTAAATTTGAAGATGAAGAAGTCGGTAAGAAGTTGAGTTTAACTGGTGCGATAAAAGATAGCATTGTGCACTTAGATGAAGTAGCTATATATGGATTGAACTTTTTAATTCAACATGACATTGAACGCTTAAAAGCACATTATAAAATTGACGTTCCAGAATATGCAGAAATTTTAGCGTGGTTTGATGCGATAGGGAAAAAACGTGGCTTAATTCGACGTGGTAATGAAATTGATTACGAAGCAGTCATTGAACTGATTATTTATGATATTCGAAATGCTAAAATAGGAAATTATTGTTTTGATATTTTTAAAGATATGACTGAGGAATTAGCAAATGACGCTAACAATTAAAGAAGTTACGCAGTTGATTAATGCGGTTAATACAATAGAAGAATTAGAAAATCATGAATGCTTTTTAGATGAGCGAAAAGGTGTTCAAACGGCAATTACTAGGCGCAGAAAAGCGTTAGAAAAAGAACAAGCTTTAAAAGAAAAGTATGTTGAAATGACTTACTTTGAAAATGAAATATTAAAAGAGCATCCTAATGCTATTATTTGTGGTATTGATGAAGTTGGAAGAGGACCTTTAGCAGGTCCAGTCGTTGCATGCGCAACAATTTTAAATTCAAATCACAATTATTTGGGCCTTGATGACTCGAAAAAAGTACCTGTTACGAAACGTCTAGAATTAAATGAAGCACTAAAAAATGAAGTTACTGCTTTTGCATATGGTATCGCGACAGCTGAAGAAATAGATGAATTTAATATTTATAAAGCTACTCAAATCGCCATGCAGCGAGCTATTGATGGATTATCAGTACAACCAACGCATTTATTGATAGACGCGATGACGCTTGATAATGCACTGCCTCAAGTATCTTTAATCAAGGGTGATGCAAGAAGTGTGTCCATTGCAGCTGCAAGTATCATGGCGAAGGTTTTTCGTGATGATTATATGACACAGTTATCTAAAGATTATCCTGAATACGGTTTTGAAAAAAACGCGGGTTATGGTACCAAACAACATTTACTAGCAATCGATGATATTGGCATTATGAAAGAGCATAGAAAAAGCTTTGAACCTATAAAATCGTTACTGTAAATCGTAAAATTCAATTAAATGATAAAAAAGTAGCATTTAAGTTTACAATAGCGCTTACATTTTTTATAATTGTAAGGGAACTTAACCTAAGTAACAGGAGGATGGAAGATGAATATCCACGAGTATCAAGGTAAAGAAATATTTCGTTCAATGGGCGTTGCAGTTCCAGAAGGACGAGTAGCATTTACTGCTGAAGAAGCGGTGGAGAAAGCAAAAGAATTAAATTCTGATGTTTATGTTGTAAAAGCACAAATTCATGCTGGAGGTAGAGGTAAAGCAGGCGGAGTAAAAATTGCTAAATCTTTATCTGAGGTAGAAACATATGCAAAAGAATTATTAGGGAAAACTTTGGTGACACATCAAACTGGTCCAGAAGGTAAAGAAATTAAGCGTTTATATATCGAAGAAGGTTGTGCTATTCAAAAAGAATATTACGTTGGATTCGTTATTGATCGTGCGACTGACCAAGTAACATTGATGGCGTCTGAAGAAGGGGGCACTGAGATTGAAGAAGTTGCTTCGAAGACTCCTGAAAAGATCTTCAAAGAAACTATCGATCCAGTAATCGGACTTTCACCATTCCAAGCAAGACGAATTGCGTTTAATATTAATATTCCTAAAGAATCTGTTAACAAAGCTGCTAAATTCTTATTAGCACTTTATAATGTATTCATTGAAAAAGATTGTTCAATCGTAGAAATCAACCCATTAGTTACAACAGCTGATGGTGATGTATTGG
Organism: Staphylococcus sp. EG-SA-15; assembly: GCF_017151895.1. Classification (NCBI taxonomy): domain Bacteria; kingdom Bacillati; phylum Bacillota; class Bacilli; order Caryophanales; family Staphylococcaceae; genus Staphylococcus; species Staphylococcus sp. EG-SA-15. The sequence goes on from NZ_JACVZN010000021.1 coordinate 37,035, forward strand.
CATTAGATGCTAAAATTAATTTTGATGATAATGCATTATTCAGACATAAAGATGTTGTAGAATTACGTGATTTAGAAGAAGAAGATCCGAAAGAGATTGAAGCGTCTAAACATGATTTATCATACATTGCATTAGATGGTGGCATCGGATGTATGGTTAATGGTGCAGGTTTAGCCATGGCAACAATGGATACGATTAATCATTTCGGTGGAAACCCAGCCAATTTCTTAGATGCAGGCGGAAGCGCTACTAGAGAAAAAGTAACTGAAGCATTTAAAATCATTTTAGGTGATGAAAATGTTAAAGGTATTTTTGTAAATATTTTCGGTGGCATTATGAAATGTGATGTTATCGCAGAAGGTATCGTTGAAGCTGTAAAAGAAGTAGATTTAACTTTACCACTAGTTGTACGCTTAGAAGGTACAAATGTTGAGTTAGGTAAAAAAATCTTAAAAGACTCAGGATTAGCAATTGAACCAGCAGCAACAATGGCTGAAGGTGCACAAAAAATTGTTAAACTAGTCAAAGAAGCATAAGGAAAGGATGGGAGCACTAAGATGAGTGTATTTATAGATAAGAATACTAAAGTAATGGTACAAGGTATTACAGGGTCTACTGCCCTTTTCCATACAAAACAAATGCTTGATTATGGTACGAAAATAGTAGCAGGTGTGACGCCTGGTAAAGGTGGTCAAGTTGTTGAAGGCGTTCCTGTTTTCAACACTGTTGAAGAAGCTAAAAATGAAACCGGGGCAACGGTTTCAGTCATTTACGTTCCAGCACCATTTGCTGCAGACTCAATTTTAGAAGCAGCTGATGCAGACTTAGATATGGTTATTTGTATCACTGAACATATTCCTGTATTAGACATGGTTAAAGTTAAACGCTACTTACAAGGTAGAAAAACACGTTTAGTTGGTCCAAACTGTCCAGGTGTGATTACAGCAGATGAATGTAAAATTGGTATTATGCCTGGCTATATTCACAAAAAAGGTCATGTTGGTGTAGTATCACGTTCAGGTACACTAACATATGAAGCAGTGCACCAATTGACTGAAGAAGGTATTGGTCAAACTACAGCTGTTGGTATTGGTGGAGACCCAGTCAACGGAACAAACTTTATTGATGTTTTAAAAGCATTCAATGAAGATGACGAAACGAAAGCAGTTGTTATGATTGGTGAAATCGGCGGTACAGCTGAAGAAGAAGCAGCTGAATGGATTAAAGCGAATATGACAAAACCAGTTGTAGGCTTTATCGGTGGACAAACAGCACCTCCTGGAAAACGTATGGGACATGCTGGTGCAATCATTTCAGGTGGTAAAGGTACTGCTGAAGAGAAAATTAAAACATTAAATAGTTGTGGTGTGAAAACAGCGGCAACACCTTCAGAAATTGGTTCAACATTAATTGAAGCTGCTAAAGAAGCAGGTATTTATGAATCATTATTAACTGTTAATAAATAAAGTTAAAAGATGATATAAATGGCTATAGCCCATTCCGTACTTTATAAAAGTATCGGAAATGGGCTATTTGTCATGCAATGAATTTTAGTACACTTTTCATATTTGGGAAAGGCAAGTTAATTATTTTACCTCCTACAATAGCTTTATAAAACAAAGTAAATTTTAATTAAAATATATAGTACGCTATGTTATAATGTTTATATATTATTGTAAGGAGTGTTTCATCATGAATAAACAACAAAGTAAAGTACGCTATTCAATTAGAAAAGTTAGTATTGGAATTTTGTCAATTTCAATAGGTATGTTTTTGGCATTGGGTATGTCGAACAAAGCATATGCAGATGAAATTGATAAATCTAAAGATTTTACAAGAGGGTATGAGCAAAATGTATTCGCGAAATCAGAGTTAAATGCTAATAAAAATACGACAAAAGACAAAATAAAAAATGAAGGTGCTGTTAAAACATCGGACACAAGTTTAAAGTTAGACAACAAATCAGCAATTTCAAACGGAAATGAAATTAATCAAGATATAAAGATTTCAAATACTCCGAAAAACTCAAGCCAAGGTAACAATCTAGTTGTTAATAACAATGAACCTACTAAAGAAATTAAAATTGCAAACTTGGAAGCTCAAAATTCTAATCAGGAGAAAATGAATAAAGTTACTAATAATTACTTTGGTTACTACAGTTTTAGAGAAGCTCCAAAAACACAAATCTATACTGTAAAAAAAGGAGACACACTTAGTGCTATAGCATTAAAATACAAAACTACAGTTTCAAATATTCAAAATACAAATAATATAGCAAATCCTAATTTAATATTTATTGGTCAAAAATTAAAAGTGCCAATGACACCATTAGTAGAACCAAAACCAAAAACAGTGTCTTCAAATAATAAAAGTAATAGTAATAGCAGTACATTAAATTATTTGAAAACATTAGAGAATAGAGGATGGGATTTCGACGGTAGTTATGGATGGCAATGTTTCGATTTAGTTAATGTATATTGGAATCATCTTTATGGTCATGGATTAAAAGGATATGGAGCTAAAGATATACCATATGCAAATAATTTTAATAGTGAAGCTAAAATTTATCACAACACACCAACTTTCAAAGCTGAACCTGGGGACTTAGTGGTTTTTAGCGGAAGATTTGGTGGAGGATATGGTCATACAGCTATTGTCTTAAATGGTGATTATGATGGAAAATTAATGAAGTTCCAAAGTTTAGATCAAAACTGGAATAATGGTGGATGGCGTAAAGCAGAGGTTGCACATAAAGTTGTTCATAATTATGAAAATGATATGATTTTTATTAGACCATTTAAAAAAGCATAATTTAAATCGAAGGCAGGACATTGAAATATGAAATTTTCAACTTTAAGTGAAGAAGAATTTACCAACTACACCAAAAAGCACTTCAAACATTATACACAGTCTATAGAATTATATAATTATAGAAATAAAATAAATCATGAAGCACATATTGTGGGAGTGAAGAATGATAAAAATGAAGTTATAGCTGCATGTTTATTAACAGAGGCACGAATTTTTAAATTCTACAAATATTTCTACTCTCATAGAGGTCCTTTACTTGATTATTTCGATGCTAAATTAGTTTGTTACTTTTTTAAAGAATTATCTAAATTCATTTATAAAAATAGAGGAGTATTTATTCTTGTTGATCCATATTTAATAGAGAATTTAAGAGATGCAAATGGTAGGATAATAAAGAATTATAATAATTCAGTGATAGTAAAGATGCTAGGGAAAATTGGGTATCTCCATCAAGGTTATACAACAGGATATTCAAATAAAAGTCAAATTAGGTGGATTTCTGTATTGGATTTAAAAGATAAAGATGAGAATCAACTTTTAAAAGAAATGGAATACCAAACTAGAAGAAATATAAAAAAGACTATTGAGATTGGTGTTAAGGTTGAAGATTTATCTATTGAAGAAACAAATCGATTTTATAAATTGTTTCAAATGGCTGAAGAAAAACATGGTTTTCATTTCATGAATGAAGATTATTTTAAACGAATGCAAGAAATATATAAAGATAAGGCAATGTTAAAGATAGCTTGTATAAATCTTAATGAATATCAAGATAAATTAAAAATACAATTATTGAAAATCGAAAATGAAATGATGACTGTGAACAGAGCATTAAATGAAAATCCAAATTCTAAAAAAAATAAATCAAAATTAAATCAGTTAAATATGCAATTATCTAGTATTAATAATAGAATTAGTAAAACCGAAGAACTAATATTTGAAGATGGACCTGTTTTGGATTTAGCTGCTGCTTTATTTATATGTACTGATGATGAAGTTTATTATCTATCAAGTGGATCAAATCCGAAATATAATCAGTATATGGGTGCATATCATCTACAATGGCATATGATAAAATATGCAAAATCACATAATATTAATAGGTATAATTTTTATGGAATAACAGGCGTCTTTAGTAATGAGGCGGATGATTTTGGTGTTCAACAATTTAAAAAGGGTTTTAATGCACATGTTGAAGAATTAATTGGTGATTTCATCAAACCAGTAAGACCAATTCTATATAAATTTGCAAAACTTATTTATAAGGTTTAATTATAAAGTATGTTGGAAATTGAAATTTTAAATTCTTTCCAACATACTTTTCACTTTTTAAGTCAGTATTTTTACTCCTTAAAATAACATTACATCGACAATGTTTTTGTATTAGAAATGTAAAACAAAAATAGAATATGATTTTGTATGATTACAAAAAGGAGTTGATTTATTGATTAAACTATTTTTGCTTAAGTTATACTGGGCACACTTTTCGACTAAACAAATTCATCAATTTTTAATGGCATATCCTAATGTAATTAAAGAGGAGGGAAGAAAAAAAGATAGTTATTTATGTGAATGGGTGAATAGGGAAGAAAATGTTCATTTATTACGTAAATACTATGCTTTTATAAAACTTGATCATAACGATATTATTAAAGAACTGCAGAAATTAAAAGTAAGTTACATTACATATATGGATTCTGAATACCCAGTGCTATTAAAAGAAATATATCAATTTCCATTACTTCTTTTCTATAAAGGGAACATCAAATTAATAAATAATATGCATCATTTGGCAGTAGTAGGTGCAAGAGATTCTACAAGTTATACCCAACAGTCTTTAGAATTTTTATTATCAAATGATAAAAGCAAATATTTAACAATTGTTTCCGGCCTTGCTCAAGGAGCTGATGCAATGGCACATCAAATAGCTTTAAAATACAATCTCCCTACAATTGCAGTTTTAGCCTTTGGCCATCAAACACATTATCCCAAAAGTACATTAGCATTAAGAAATAAAATAGAAGAAAAAGGTTTAGTTATATCCGAATATCCACCACATACACCAATTGCTAAATATAGATTTCCTGAGCGCAATAGAATTATCAGCGGTTTGTCAAAAGGGGTTTTAATTACTGAGGCTAAGGAACAAAGTGGCAGTCACATCACGATAGATTTTGCATTAGAGCAAAATAGAAATGTTTATGTTTTACCTGGATCTATGTTTAATCCTATGACAAAAGGTAATTTATTACGTATCCAAGAAGGTGCTAAGGTAGTATTAAACGCTAATGATATATTTGAAGACTACTATATTTAAAACTAAAAATAATGAGTTGCTTCATATTTCTTTTGTTACCCTTTGTAATTTATTTTTTAATAAAATCTATAAAAAATAGACAGGGAAAATGATTTGTTTAGATATAAAACGTTGACAAAAGCAAAATTAAGCGTTTATCATTTATCTTTAGTAATTAGATTAGCGAGGGGGAAATGACATTGGCAGATAATTTAGTCATTGTTGAATCGCCTGCAAAAGCAAAAACCATTGAAAAGTATTTAGGTAAGAAATATAAAGTTATAGCTTCAATGGGACACGTCAGAGACTTACCAAGAAGTCAAATGGGTGTCGACACTGAAGATAATTACGAACCAAAATATATAACAATACGCGGAAAAGGTCCTGTTGTAAAAGAATTGAAAAAACATGCAAAAAAAGCGAAAAACGTCTTTCTCGCAAGTGACCCCGACCGTGAAGGTGAAGCAATTGCTTGGCATTTATCAAAAATTTTAGAGCTTGAAGATTCTAAAGAAAATCGCGTTGTTTTCAACGAAATAACTAAAGACGCTGTTAAAGAAAGTTTTAAAAATCCTAGAGAAATTGAAATGAACTTAGTCGATGCACAACAAGCGCGTCGAATATTAGATAGATTGGTTGGCTATAACATCTCGCCAGTTCTATGGAAAAAAGTAAAAAAAGGTTTGTCAGCGGGTCGAGTTCAATCTGTTGCACTTCGTTTAGTCATTGACCGTGAAAATGAAATTCGAAACTTTAAACCAGAAGAATATTGGACTATTGAAGGAGAATTTAGATACAAAAAATCAAAATTCAATGCTAAATTCCTTCATTATAAAAATAAACCTTTTAAATTAAAAACGAAAAAAGATGTTGAGAAAATTACAGCTGCACTAGATGGAGATCAATTCGAAATTACAAACGTGACTAAAAAAGAAAAAACGCGTAATCCAGCAAACCCATTTACAACTTCTACATTACAACAAGAGGCGGCACGTAAATTAAACTTTAAAGCAAGAAAAACAATGATGGTCGCACAACAATTATATGAAGGTATAGATTTGAAAAAACAAGGTACGATTGGTTTAATAACATATATGAGAACCGATTCTACACGTATTTCAGATACTGCCAAAGCTGAAGCAAAACAGTATATAACTGATAAATACGGTGAATCTTACACTTCTAAACGTAAAGCATCAGGGAAACAAGGTGACCAAGATGCCCATGAGGCTATTAGACCTTCAAGTACTATGCGTACGCCAGATGATATGAAGTCATTTTTGACGAAAGACCAATACCGATTATACAAATTAATTTGGGAACGATTTGTTGCTAGTCAAATGGCTCCAGCAATACTTGATACAGTCTCATTAGACATAACACAAGGTGACATTAAATTTAGAGCGAATGGTCAAACAATCAAGTTTAAAGGATTTATGACACTTTATGTAGAAACTAAAGATGATAGTGATAGCGAAAAGGAAAATAAACTGCCTAAATTAGAGCAAGGTGATAAAGTCACAGCAACTCAAATTGAACCAGCTCAACACTATACACAACCACCTCCAAGATATACTGAGGCGAGATTAGTAAAAACACTAGAAGAATTGAAAATTGGGCGACCATCAACTTATGCACCGACAATAGATACGATTCAAAAGCGTAACTATGTCAAATTAGAAAGTAAGCGTTTTGTTCCTACTGAGTTGGGAGAAATAGTTCATGAACAAGTGAAAGAATACTTCCCAGAGATTATTGATGTGGAATTCACAGTGAATATGGAAACGTTACTTGATAAGATTGCAGAAGGCGACATTACATGGAGAAAAGTAATCGACGGTTTCTTTAGTAGCTTTAAACAAGATGTTGAACGTGCTGAAGAAGAGATGGAAAAGATTGAAATCAAAGATGAGCCAGCCGGTGAAGACTGTGAAGTTTGTGGTTCTCCTATGGTTATAAAAATGGGACGCTATGGTAAGTTCATGGCTTGCTCAAACTTCCCGGATTGTCGTAATACAAAAGCGATAGTTAAGTCTATTGGTGTTAAATGTCCAAAATGTAATGATGGTGACGTCGTAGAAAGAAAATCTAAAAAGAATCGTGTCTTTTATGGATGTTCGAAATATCCTGAATGCGACTTTATCTCTTGGGATAAGCCGATTGGAAGAGATTGTCCAAAATGTAACCAATATCTTGTTGAAAATAAAAAAGGCAAGACAACACAAGTAATATGTTCAAATTGCGATTATAAAGAGGCAGCGCAGAAATAATATTTTTATTTCCTAGATACATTTTAAGGTTGTTAAATAGAATCATTAGTGAATCTTATTTTAAAGATAGTAATGGATTAATCTAAATAAGTGCGGATAATATAAACATAACAACATAATTAAAAGACATAAATGACAATAAAAGGAGTATAGAAATGACTCAAACTGTAAATGTAATAGGTGCTGGTCTTGCCGGTTCAGAAGCGGCATATCAATTAGCTGAAAGAGGAATTAAAGTTAATCTAATAGAGATGAGACCTGTTAAACAAACACCAGCGCACCATACTGATAAATTTGCGGAACTTGTATGTTCCAATTCATTACGAGGAAATGCTTTAACTAATGGTGTGGGTGTTTTAAAAGAAGAAATGAGAAGATTGAATTCTATAATTATTGAAGCGGCTGATAAGGCACGAGTTCCAGCTGGTGGTGCATTAGCAGTTGATAGACACGATTTTTCAGGTTATATTACTGAAACACTTAAAAATCATGAAAATATCACAGTTATTAATGAAGAAATTAATGCCATTCCAGATGGATACACAATTATCGCAACAGGACCACTTACTACAGAAACCCTTGCGCAAGAAATAGTGGACATTACTGGTAAAGATCAACTTTATTTCTATGATGCGGCTGCTCCAATTATTGAAAAAGAATCTATTGATATGGATAAAGTTTACTTAAAGTCCCGTTATGATAAAGGTGAAGCTGCATATTTAAACTGTCCTATGACTGAGGATGAATTTAATCGCTTTTATGATGCAGTATTAGAAGCTGAAGTTGCGCCTGTAAATTCATTTGAAAAAGAAAAATATTTCGAGGGTTGTATGCCTTTTGAAGTAATGGCAGAACGCGGACGCAAGACATTACTATTTGGACCAATGAAACCAGTAGGATTAGAAGATCCAAAGACTGGGAAACGTCCTTATGCAGTGGTTCAATTAAGACAAGATGATGCTGCTGGCACACTCTACAATATTGTCGGCTTCCAAACGCATTTAAAATGGGGAGCTCAAAAAGAAGTTATTAAATTAATTCCAGGTTTAGAAAATGTTGATATTGTTAGATATGGTGTGATGCATAGAAATACCTTCATTAACTCACCGGACGTATTAAACGAGAAATATGAATTGATTTCACAACCAAACATACAGTTTGCGGGACAAATGACTGGTGTTGAAGGTTATGTAGAAAGCGCAGCTAGCGGCTTAGTTGCAGGTATCAATCTTGCGCATAAAATATTAGGCAAAGGTGAGGTAGTATTTCCTAGAGAAACGATGATTGGAAGTATGGCTTACTATATTTCTCATGCTAAAAATAATAAGAATTTCCAACCTATGAATGCTAACTTCGGGTTATTACCATCTTTAGAAACTAGAATTAAAGATAAAAAAGAACGCTATGAAGCACAAGCTAATAGAGCTTTGGATTACTTAGAAAATTTCAAAAAAACTTTATAAAATAGTTAGAAAGACTAGATATGCTATTCATTCTTAAGTCATCAACGAGTAAGTAATGACTTTCTAAATGGAAAATACTTATCCTAGTCTTTTTAATTTTGGAATTGTTACGTATTTCTGACAATTTAGAATTCGCATTCAAAAAATATCTAAATAAATAACACGCAATAAGTTGATTGATGTAACATGTAAGAGAATGTTTTAAATAAACTTTATTTAAAAGGCAATGAAATAATAAATGGCAAGGCTATTAATAAAGACTTTTAGTAATTAATTTAAAAAAGAGGTATTCTAATTAACAGGTTTTCCGATTAGTTACAATTATTTAATTCTCAAAAGATTTAGAATTGATTATCAAATTACTGTAAGCCCTTTGCTGTATATGCTACAATTCTTATTGATGGAGGGTAAATGTATTGAATCATATTCAAGAAGCGTTTTTAAATACATTGAAAGTTGAACGGAATTTTTCGGAACATACATTGAAATCATATCAAGATGACTTAATTCAGTTTAATCAATTTTTAGAACAAGAACATTTACAGTTGAAAACTTTTGAATACAGAGATGCTAGAAATTATTTGAGCTATTTATATTCAAATCATTTGAAAAGAACATCTGTTTCTCGTAAAATCTCAACGTTAAGAACTTTCTATGAATATTGGATGACGCTTGATGAGAACATTATTAATCCATTTGTTCAATTAGTACATCCGAAAAAAGAAAAATATCTTCCGCAATTCTTTTACGAAGAAGAAATGGAAGCGTTATTTAAAACTGTAGAAGAGGACACTTCAAAAAGTTTACGGGATCGAGTTATTCTTGAATTGTTATATGCTACAGGTATCCGTGTTTCGGAATTAGTTAATATTAAAAAACAAGATATAGATTTTTACGCGAATGGTGTTACCGTATTAGGAAAAGGGAGCAAAGAGCGCTTTGTACCGTTTGGTGCTTATTGTAGACAAAGCATCGAAAATTATTTAGAACATTTCAAACCAATTCAGTCATGCAATCATGATTTTCTTATTGTAAATATGAAGGGTGAAGCAATCACTGAACGCGGTGTACGATATGTTTTAAATGATATTGTTAAACGAACAGCAGGCGTAAGTGAGATTCATCCCCACAAGCTCAGACATACATTTGCAACGCATTTATTGAATCAAGGTGCAGACCTAAGAACAGTACAATCGTTATTAGGTCATGTTAATTTGTCAACAACTGGTAAATATACACACGTATCTAACCAACAATTAAGAAAAGTGTATCTAAATGCACATCCTCGAGCGAAAAAGGAGAATGAAACATGAGTAATACAACATTACATGCAACAACAATTTATGCTGTAAGACATAATGGGAAAGCAGCTATGGCTGGAGATGGACAAGTAACGCTTGGTCAACAAGTCATCATGAAACAAACGGCAAGAAAAGTGCGACGTTTATATGAAGGTAAAGTGTTAGCTGGTTTCGCAGGTAGTGTAGCAGATGCGTTTACGTTATTTGAAAAATTTGAAACAAAATTACAACAGTTTAGTGGTAACTTAGAAAGAGCTGCTGTTGAATTGGCACAAGAATGGCGAGGCGATAAACAATTACGTCAATTAGAAGCTATGCTAATTGTAATGGATAAAGATGCTATTTTAGTTGTCAGTGGAACTGGCGAAGTTATTGCCCCAGATGATGACCTTATCGCTATTGGATCAGGAGGCAACTACGCATTAAGCGCAGGACGTGCATTGAAACGCCATGCATCGCATTTGTCTGCTGAAGAAATGGCATATGAGAGCTTGAAAGTAGCGGCTGATATTTGTGTCTTTACCAACGATAATATTGTTGTTGAAACACTATAATAATCAGAGCACGATAAATAATTACGACCAATTAATTTTAGTTAAAAGACGGAGGAATGAAATTAATGGATACAGCTGGAATAAGATTAACTCCAAAAGAAATCGTATCTAAATTAAATGAATATATCGTTGGACAAAATGATGCTAAACGTAAAGTGGCAATTGCCCTACGTAATCGATACAGAAGAAGTTTATTAGATGAGGAATCAAAGCAAGAAATTTCACCTAAAAATATTTTGATGATTGGACCAACCGGCGTTGGTAAAACTGAAATTGCAAGAAGAATGGCCAAAGTTGTTGGCGCGCCATTTATAAAAGTAGAAGCTACTAAATTTACTGAGGTAGGTTATGTAGGACGAGATGTTGAAAGTATGGTTAGAGATCTTGTTGATGTTTCAGTAAGATTAGTCAAGGCGCAGAAAAAATCATTGGTACAAGATGAAGCAACAGCTAAGGCCAATGAAAAACTTGTTAAGTTATTAGTTCCAAGTATGAAAAAGAAAGCGTCTCAAACGAATAATCCTTTAGAGTCACTTTTCGGAGGTGCAATTCCAAATTTCGGACAAAATAACGAAGATGAAGAAGAACCACCTACTGAGGAAATTAAAACAAAACGTTCTGAAATTAAGAGACAGCTAGAAGAAGGCAAACTTGAAAAAGAAAAGGTAAGAATTAAAGTCGAACAAGATCCTGGTGCTTTAGGTATGCTAGGTACAAATCAAAATCAGCAAATGCAAGAGATGATGAATCAATTAATGCCTAAAAAGAAAGTTGAGCGAGAAGTTGCTGTTGAGACGGCAAGGAAAATCTTAGCTGATAGTTATGCGGATGAACTAATTGATCAAGAAAGCGCTAACCAAGAAGCGCTTGAATTAGCAGAACAAATGGGTATCATCTTTATAGATGAAATCGACAAAGTTGCGACGAATAATCATAATAGTGGTCAAGATGTCTCAAGACAAGGTGTTCAAAGAGATATTTTACCTATACTTGAAGGTAGCGTTATTCAAACCAAATATGGTACTGTGAATACTGAACATATGCTGTTTATAGGTGCTGGAGCTTTCCATGTATCTAAGCCGAGTGACTTGATACCAGAATTGCAAGGTCGTTTTCCGATTAGAGTTGAACTTGATAGTTTATCGGTAGAAGATTTTGTAAGAATTTTGACAGAACCAAAATTGTCATTAATTAAACAATATGAAGCATTGCTTCAAACAGAAGAAGTTACTGTAAACTTTACCGATGAAGCAATTACTCGCTTAGCTGAGATTGCTTATCAAGTAAATCAAGATACAGACAACATTGGTGCACGTCGACTTCATACAATTTTAGAAAAGATGCTAGAAGATTTATCATTCGAAGCACCAAGTATGCCGAATGCAGTTGTAGATATTACCCCACAATATGTTGATGATAAATTAAAATCAATTTCAACAAATAAAGATTTAAGTGCATTTATTCTATAAAAATATACAAAAGGAGAAAAATTCATGAGCTTATTATCTAAAACGAGAGAGTTAAACACGTTACTTCAAAAACACAAAGGTATTGCGGTTGATTTTAAAGATGTAGCACAAACGATTAGTAGCGTAACTGTAACAAATGTATTTATTGTATCGCGTCGAGGTAAAATTTTAGGGTCGAGTCTAAATGAATTATTAAAAAGTCAAAGAATTATTCAAATGTTGGAAGAAAGACATATTCCAAGTGAATATACAGAACGATTAATGGAAGTTAAACAAACAGAATCAAATATTGATATCGACAATGTATTAACAGTATTCCCACCTGAAAACAGAGAATTATTCATAGATAGTCGTACAACTATCTTCCCAATTTTAGGTGGAGGAGAAAGATTAGGTACATTAGTACTTGGTCGAGTACATGATGATTTTAATGAAAATGATTTGGTACTAGGTGAATATGCTGCTACAGTTATTGGTATGGAAATCTTACGTGAGAAGCATAGTGAAGTAGAAAAAGAAGCGCGCGATAAAGCTGCTATTACAATGGCAATTAATTCATTATCTTATTCTGAAAAAGAAGCGATTGAACATATCTTTGAAGAACTTGGCGGTACGGAAGGCCTATTAATCGCATCAAAAGTTGCAGATAGAGTTGGTATTACTAGATCTGTAATTGTAAAT
>NZ_JACVZN010000022.1:0-47217 GCF_017151895.1 Staphylococcus sp. EG-SA-15
ACATTCATATGTCTGGTGACTATAGCAAGGAGGTCACACCTGTTCCCATGCCGAACACAGAAGTTAAGCTCCTTAGCGTCGATGGTAGTCGAACTTACGTTCCGCTAGAGTAGAACGTTGCCAGGCAAAAAATGGATGCGATGAGCCGCATTGAGACCGCAAGGTCTCTTTTTTTATGTCTAAAACATCAAAATAAAAAGCAAACACAAAGAAAAATGGCTTGGCGAAGTGAAAACGTTTGAATCTGACGAAACGAGAAAAGAGCGCAACGAGTTTAGTAGAGCTAAATGAGTAAGCGAGAGCCGAAGGAGAGGAAAGAAGCAAGCGATTGTCACAAGTCAAGAAAGGTTCTTAGCGACGATGGTAGCCAACTTACGTTCCGCTAGAGTAGAACGTTGCCAGGCAAGTTGAGACCGCAAGGTCTCTTTTTTTATGTCTAAAACGTCAAAATAAAAGTTAACACAAAGAAAAATGGCTTGGCGAAGTGAAAACGTTTGAATCTGACGAAACGAGAAATGTAAAGTATAATAAAAAGCAGTCATAAGATGATTTCAATTAGAAATCAATTTATGACTGTTTTTCTTACTATGTGTTAAATTAACAATGAATATAACATCTTATTTTCATTAATATAAATATTGGAAGGATCGAAATGATTTACACGTTGTTTGAGTTGTATTAAATCATCATGATCTTTAAGTTGAATACCAATAATGACAGTACCTGTATTTTGAGAAGATTTTTTTAAGTATTCAAATTTAGTAATATCGTCTTGAGGTCCTAATACGTCATTTACAAATTCTCTCAATGCACCTGGACGTTGAGGGAAATTTAAGATAAAGTAATGCTTCATTTCTTCGTATAGTAATGAACGTTCTTCAATTTCTTTCATTCGATTAATATCATTATTACCACCACTAATGACACAAACCACTGTTTTACCTTTAATATGATCTTTATAGTTTTCAAGCGCACTTACACTTAATGCGCCAGCAGGTTCTGCTACAATTGCTTGTTTTGAATACATATCTAAAATCGTAGAACAAACTGCACCTTCATCTACTTGAACGTAATCATCTACATTTTCTTTTGCAATTTCAAATGTAATATCGCCAACTCTAGCTACAGATGCACCGTCCACAAATTTATCGATATTAGGCAATGTGACTACCTGATTATTTACGACAACAGATTCATACATACTACTTGCACCTGAAGGTTCAACACCTATAATTTTCGTAGTAGGTGAATAGGTTTTAAAGTAAGTACTAATACCTGAAATTAATCCACCACCACCAATAGCGGCAAATAAATAATCAAAGTTAACATTGTCAGTCTTTGATTGTTCTAGCATTTCTTTAGCAAGCGTACCTTGTCCAGAAATTGTATGAACATTATTGAATGGATCTATAAAGTTCATTTGATGTTCACTTGTATAAGTTAAAGCTTCAGCTAAACAGTGATCAAATGTATCACCAGTGAGTACAACTTCAACGTTACTATTTCCAAAGAACTTTACTTGATTTACCTTTTGTAAAGGTGTAGTGACTGGCATAAAGATAACAGCGTTTAAATTAAGTTTTTTAGCTGTATAGGCAACACCTTGAGCATGATTACCTGCACTTGCACATGTAATACCTTTACTTTTAGCTTCATCTGATAAAACAGAAATAGCGTTGTAAGCACCTCTTAATTTAAAAGAACGTACCCATTGTAAATCTTCTCGTTTTAAATAGACTTTACAATCATACTTTTGAGATAAGTAATGGTCTAATTGTAAAGGTGTTTCTTTGACAATATCTTTAAGTCTTAAAAATGCCTCATCGATATCTTTCGTAGAAACTGTTGTTTTGACTGTCATAATATTCAACTCCCTTAAAGTGATTTTTCATATTTTTCTATTAATGATTCATATTGTAGGGTGATTGCAATGTCATCTAATCCATTTACTAATTTATTTTTCCATGTTTCATCAATTTCAAAATGGAAACGCTTGTCTGGTGATGACACAGTTTGATTTGGTAAATCTATTTCAATTTCCTCATATTGTGCAAGATGTTCACGGGCACCTTTTTCTAAAACGATAGGCAACATTGCATTTTTAGTGCAATTCATATAAAATATGTCACTGAAACTTCCTGCAATAATAATATGAAAACCATAGTCCTTAAGAGCCCAAGCAGCATGTTCACGACTTGAACCGCATCCAAAATTATCTCCTGTAATTAAAATAGAAGCCCCTTTATATTGTGGTTTGTTAGGATTGAAATCTGGATTATCTGAACCATCAGGTAAGTACCGCCATTCATCAAAAGCAAATGGACCAAAGCCACTTTTTGAAATACGCTTTAAGTGTACCTTAGGAATGATTTGGTCTGTATCGATATTGTCGTTGAAGAGAGGGACTATTTTACCTTTATATGTTGTAATAGGTTTGATTGCTGCCATTTAAACAACCACCTTTCTTACGTCCACAAATTTACCATGAATAGCTGCTGCTGCTGCCATAGCAGGGGATACTAAATGTGTTCTTGCACCTTTGCCTTGTCGTCCTTCAAAGTTTCGATTACTTGTAGATGCACAATGTACGCCCTCAGGTACTTGGTCAGGATTCATGCCTAAACACATTGAACATCCTGGTTCACGCCATTCAAATCCTGCATTTTTAAAGATAGTATCTAGACCTAATTTTTCTGCTTCTTTTTTTACTGTACGAGAACCTGGTACGACAATAGCTGTAATATTTGGATGAACTTTATTTCCTTTAACAATATGACTAGCTTCAATCAAATCTGATAGTCTAGCATTTGTACATGAACCGAGAAAAACATACCCTAAGTCGATGTCTTCAGCTTTTTGACCTGGTTCTAACCCCATATAATCATACGCACGTTGATCGTTGATATCATTGATTTCAGGGAATGGTTCACTGAAATTAACACCCATTTCAGGATTAGTTCCCCATGTCACTTGTGGTTCTAATGTTGAAACATCAAGTTCAATTACACGATCAAATATCGCGTCGTCATCAGAATATAGCTCACGCCACTTATCAACTGATTTAGCGAAGTTATCGGCAAATGGTCTCCCTTTAACATATTCAAATGTTATATCATCAGGTTGGATTATGCCGTATTTGGCACCACCTTCGATAGCCATGTTACAAATAGTCATTCGACCGTCCATTGAAAGGTTTTTAATTGTTTCGCCAGTAAATTCCAAAGCATAGCCTGTACCAAAATCAACACCATACGTTTTAATTAAATGCAGAATAATGTCCTTAGCATAGACGCCTGTTGGTAAGGTACCATTAATATCGATTTTTAAGTTTTTGGGTTTTGTTTGCCATAGCGTTTGAGTTGCGAAAACATGTTCAACTTCACTTGTTCCAATTCCAAATGCAATAGCACCAAATGCTCCATGTGTTGCTGTGTGAGAGTCACCACAAACGATTGTTTTGCCGGGCTGTGTAAGTCCTGTCTCAGGTCCTACCATGTGAACAATACCTTGTTCATCAGAGCCCATATCAAAAATATGCACCCCAAAATCTATGGCGTTTTTTTGTAATGTTGTGATTTGTTTGTTTGCAATTTCATCTTTAATATTGAAAATATCAATAGTAGGAACATTGTGATCGAGTGTTGCAAATGTTAAATCTGGGCGTCTTAATTTTCTGTTTTGAAGCCTAAGTCCTTCAAATGCTTGAGGAGAAGTAACTTCATGTATAAGGTGTAAATCAATGTATAATAGTTGCGGTTCGCCCAATTTCCCGAATAACACATGTCTGTTCCACACCTTGTCAAATAATGTTTGACCCATTTACATCTCCCCCTTAGTGATTCAATTTTTGAGATAGAATTTCGAAAATATCAGTAGTATTCAATTTGCCGCCTAAATCTGCTGTCGTTTGCCCATGTTCAATCATGTTATAAATATGTTGTTCTAATTCATCTGCAGCATCTGGTTGATTTAAGCTTTCACGTAAACACATCGCTAAAGATAGAATCATTCCAAATGGATTGGCAACGTTTTTACCTGCAATATCTGGTGCTGATCCATGAATAGGCTCATACAATCTTGGACCATCGTTACTAAAACTAGCAGAAGGTGATAAACCAAGTGAACCAGGAATCACTGAAGCTTCATCACTTAAAATATCGCCAAATAAGTTTTCACATACGATGACGTCAAATTGTTTTGGATTTGTGATTAAATACATACTACAAGCATCAACAAGTAAGTGATTTACTGTTACTTCTGGATATAATTGACTTACTTCATTTACGACTTTGCGCCACAATTTACTAGAAGCTAATACATTTTCTTTATCAACTGATGTTAGTTTTCCTCGTCTTGAAGCGGCCAATTTAAATGCTACGTGAACAATGCGTTCTATTTCTTCTCTTGTATAAGTAAGAGAATCTAAGGCCTCGTGATTATTAAAATGTCTAGGTTCTCCAAAATAAATACCACTTGTCAATTCACGGACAATAACTAAATCTGTGCCTTCAACGCGTTCTTCCTTTAAAGGTGATAAAGAACTAGCGCCTTTGACAACGGTAGTGGGGCGTATATTTGCAAATAAATTTAAGGATTTACGCAATTTTAATAATCCTTGTTCTGGTCGATTGTTAGGATCTGTCCATTTAGGTCCACCGATTGCACCCAGTAAAATAGCATCTGCTCTTTTACACGCATTTAAGGTTTTCTCAGTTAAAGGCTCGCCGAATGTATCAATAGAGGCACCACCAAATTCGTGGTGCTCTATTTGATAATTAAAGTTATATTTATTACTTATAATTTCAAGCAATGATAGAGATCCGTTCAAAATTTCTGGACCGATTCCATCACCAGGTAGGGCAACAATGTTATAAGTCATAATTAATTACCTACCTTCTCAACATTTTCAGCTGCAAATTTAGCATGTGCTTCTACGTATGCTTTACAAGAGGCTTGTAAAATATCATGATCAATACCAAAGCCATTGACAGTCTTACCTTCAATCAATAAATTTACATGTACTTCTGCTTGGGCATCAGTACCTTCAGTGACAGAATTAATACGATAATCAATTAATTCTGTTTCTTTCTGGAAAATACGATCAACTGCATTGTAAATTGCTACGATTGAACCAGTACCAATACTTGAATCCTGGTAAATATGACCCTCTTTATCTTTAACAACAACAACAGCACTTTGAAGGCCGCTAGAGACATATTGTAGTTGTAGTGTTTCCAATTTATAAAGTGCTTGATGCTCATGCTCAGAACCTTGAATAATCGCATGAATATCTCTATCTGAAACAGATTTCTTTTTGTCCGCAATGGTCTTGAATTGTTTAAATAAATCTATTTGCGCTTCTTTATCAATGTCATAACCTAATGCTTTTAACTTCTCTGAGAAGGCGTGTTTACCAGATAATTTTCCTAATGGAAGTTCAGTCGTGCTTACACCAACAAGTTGAGGTGTCATAATTTCATATGTTTCACGATGTTTTAATACGCCATCTTGGTGAATACCTGATTCATGACTAAATGCATTTTGGCCAACAATTGCTTTATTTCTAGGCACTCGAATACCTGCATATCTTGAAATTAAATCCGATGTTTTTTTAGTTTCTTCGAGATTAAGAGCAGTTTGAGCACCATAATGATCATTTCGAACGTATAGTGCAAGCGCGACTTCTTCAAGTGCTGCATTACCTGCTCGTTCACCAATACCATTTACAGTGCCTTCAATTCGTCTCGCACCGCCTTCAATTGCAGCTAAACTATTTGAAACAGCCATTCCTAAATCGTCATGGCAATGAGCACTATAAATAATTTCATTTGAAGATGTTACAGATTCTGTTAAGGTTTTGAAAATATGTGCATATTCATCATGGTAACTGTAGCCGACTGTATCAGGAATATTAATAACTGTAGCTCCAGCGTCAACGGCAGTTTGTACACATTTCACTAAGAATGGTAATTCAGTACGCGTTGCATCTTCAGGTGAAAATTGAACAACGTCAAATAATTGTTTCGCGTATGTGACATGTTCTTTAATAGATGCTAAAACGTCTTCTTGAGACATTTTAAGTTTATGTTCAAGATGAATAGGTGATGTTGCTATAAAAACATGCACGACCGGCTTCGCTGCATCTTTTGTTGCTTCATATACAGCATCGATGTCAGATTTTTTACATCTAGCTAAACCACATACAGCCGTTGTTGTTAATGTTTGTGCAATTGCTTGAACAGATTTAAAGCTACCTGTACTTGAAGCAGGAAATCCAGCTTCAATAACATCTACACCCCATTTTTCTAATTGCAATGCAATACGCAAGCGTTCATCAAAAGTAAAATTCACTCCTGGTGTTTGTTCACCGTCTCTTAGTGTCGTATCAAAAATTTGAATATGACTACTCATATTTAACAACTCCTCATTGTAGGTCTATCTTATTTTTCAATGCTTTTAGATTTAATAAAAGGCATCATTTCGCGTAATTCACGACCAACTTTTTCAATTTGATGACCATGTTGTTCTTCGCGTAATTTATAAAATTCTTTGAATCCATTTTTATTGTCTTCGATAAAGCGATTACTGAAGTTACCATTTTGGATATCAGTTAATACAGCTTTCATATTTTCTTTAACATCTGGTGTGATAACACGTGGTCCTGAAACATAGTCACCAAATTCAGCAGTATTTGAAATTGAGTAACGTACATTTTCCATACCGCCTTCATACATCAAATCAACGATTAATTTCATTTCATGTAATACTTCAAAATAAGCTAATTCTGGTTGATAACCCGCTTCTACTAATGTTTCAAAGCCACTTTGAATTAATTTCGATACACCACCGCAAAGTACTGCTTGTTCACCAAATAAATCTGTCTCAGTTTCTTCTTTAAATGTTGTTTCAATAACACCTGCACGAGTTGCACCAATACCTTTTGCATAACTTAAAGCAATATTACGTGCTTGACCTGAAGCGTCTTGTTGAATACCAAATAGTGATGGTACAGCAGAACCTTCAACAAATGTACGTCTAACTAAATGACCCGGTCCTTTAGGAGCTACTAAAAATACATCAACATCAGCTGGTGGTTGAATAACACCAAAATGAATGTTAAAGCCATGAGCAAATGCAAGCGCATTATGTTTTTCTAAATTTGGTTCAATTTCGTTTTTGTATACATCACCTTGAATTTCATCAGGTAATAGCACCATAATTACATCAGCTTGCTTAACTGCTTCTGCAACA
Organism: Staphylococcus sp. EG-SA-15; assembly: GCF_017151895.1. Taxonomy (NCBI): domain Bacteria; kingdom Bacillati; phylum Bacillota; class Bacilli; order Caryophanales; family Staphylococcaceae; genus Staphylococcus; species Staphylococcus sp. EG-SA-15. The sequence continues at coordinate 7,252 of NZ_JACVZN010000022.1, forward strand.
GGGAACACATCAAATCCATCTTCTTTAGCTTTGTCAAAAGAACGACCTGGGCGAATACCGATGACTACATCATATCCATTGTCTTTTAAGTTTTGTGCATGCGCGTGGCCTTGTGATCCATAACCTACTACTGCAATTTTTTTGCCTTGTAAAGCGTCCGTTTTTACATCTTGATCATAATAAACTGTTGTCATAATAAATTCCTCCAAATAATTAAATATTTTGTTTTTCGAAAATTCTGAAATATAACTTTGTAATAGTGGCAGATGTTAACTAGCAGCCTATGATATATCTATAACTAATTAGCGCATCATTGCCTTTGTCTTAAAATTAAGCTTCGTTATCAACAAGGTCGTAGCATTCAACCGTTAAAACATTAATTTGTTGCTTCAATTTTTTAATTAATATATGAAGTGATGTATCATCTTGAATATCGACTTGAATTTCCATGTTAGAAATCCCAGGTTGTTCAGAATGTGTAACATGTAATGTATCGATATTATATTGTAGGCGAACAAAAGCACTTGTAATTCGATTTAGCGTGCTGACTTGATCCGCAACTTGTAATTTAAGAATTCTTGTCATTATAAGCCCTCCATTTCATGATTTGATTTGCCACTCGGAACCATTGGGGTTACAGCTTCAGTAGGGGAAATACGAACCTCAATTAAAACTGGTCCTTGATAAGCAAACGCTGCATCTAATTGTTCTTCCAGTTGTTCTGGCTTATCGATTAAGAAACCTTTGACGCCATATGCTTCTGCCATTTTCATAAAATCAGGTTGACCATTAAATACTGAGTGTGAGAAGCGTTGATTAAAGAACTTATCTTGCCATTGTTTAACCATACCTAATGTTCCATTATTGATTAGTACGATTTTGACATCTAAACCATATTCGGGTAAAAGTGCCATTTCTTGGTTTGTCATTTGGAAACCACCGTCACCGACGAAACATACGACTGTTTTATCAGGATTAGCTAATTTGGCACCAATTGACGAAGGAATACCGAATCCCATTGTTCCTAAACCACCGCTTGTAACCCATTGTCCGTGATTTTTAAATGGATAAAATTGAGCTGCCCACATTTGATGTTGTCCCACGTCTGTAGTAACAATTGCTTCACCATTTGTAATTTTGCCGATATATTCGATTGTTTGTTGTGGCTTACAAAATACTTGATCTTCTTCACCAAGTTTAAATGGGTGTTTCTGCTTATTATTTTGACAATGTTTAACCCAGTCACTGTGTTCTATAGTCTCAACATTTTTATCATTTAAACATTCTAAAAATCTTTTACAGTCTGCAATAATACCTAAATCTACATGAATAACTTTATTGATTTCTGAAGGATCAATATCTACATGTACAATTTTGGCGTTAGGTGCAAAGGCATCAGGTTTGCTTGCTAATCTATCATCGAAGCGGCTACCTAAATTAATGAGTAAATCACACTCAGTTAATGCCATGTTACTAGCATAAGAACCATGCATACCTCCCATACCTAAAAATAGTGTATCCTCATAAGGTACAGCACCTAGACCTAGTAAAGTAGTAACTGTTGGGATTTGATGTTTATTAACAAACTGTGTTAATAATTGATTTGATTTTGATTGATTAATACCTGCGCCGGCTAATACGACAGGCTTTTTCGCTTCTTTTAAAAGTGAGATGAAAGTGTCAATGTCTTTATTTTCTGGTTCTGTAACAACTTCATAACCTGGAATATTGATTTCGTCGCATAAATCCACATTTGTAGCTAAAACACCCATATCTTTTGGAAAATCAATCACTACAGGACCTTTGCGTCCAGAATTAGCTACATGGAAAGCTTCGTGTACGATTTTAGGGATATCTTCAACACGTTTCACTTGATAATTTTGTTTTGTAATTGGTGAAGTCATAGATAGAATATCCGCTTCTTGGAATGCATCTTTACCAATGCCTGGTGTAGCAACTTGTCCAGTGAATACAACTAGAGGTAAAGAGTCGCAATGTGCATCCGTAATACCTGTCATTACATTAGTTGCACCTGGACCGCTTGTAACTACAACGACGCCAGTTTTACCAGATACACGTGCATAACCTTCTGCAGCATGAACAGCACCTTGTTCGTGTCTTGCTAAAATATGTTTGATTTTACCATCATAAAACGTGTCATATAAAGGTAGTACGGCACCACCAGGATAACCGAATAAATAATCCACATTTTCTTTAAGTAGAGCTTCTACTAGCACTTCTGATCCTGAACGCATATCATTTAAAGTTTTTTCATTTAGTTGTTCAGGTTCAAGTGATTCAGCCATTTTTAAAGGGTCAATATTTTGGTTTACTTCATGTTGAGTTTTAGACATTTTAACCATCTCCAATATAAAAATAAATTAAATTAAATTCTCAGGGACTTGCATGACGCCACCTGTATTTGCGCTAGTTACTAGGGCAGTATAACGAGCTAGATAACCTGTTTTTACTTTCGCTTTAAATGGTGTTAAAGATTCTCGGCGACGCGCTAGAACATCTTCAGGCTGGTTTACGTTTAATGTACGATTTGTTAAATCAATAGTAATCTCATCACCATCTTCAATTAAGGCAATTGGTCCACCAGATGCAGCTTCAGGGGAAATATGACCAACTGCAATACCTCTTGTGGCACCGGAAAAACGCCCATCAGTAATTAATGCAACATCTTTACCTAAGCCGCGACCAACAATAGAGGAAGTAGGTGCTAACATTTCAGGCATACCTGGTCCACCTTTAGGTCCTTCATATCTAATGACAACGACGTGGCCTGCACGAACGGTACGATTGTCTATTGCTTCAACAGCTTCATCATGCGAATTGAAACAAATTGCTTTCCCAGTAAATGTTTTGATAGATGGATCAACGCCGCCAACTTTAATAACTGCGCCTTTAGGGGCGATATTACCAAATAAGATAGATAAACCGCCTTGTGCATCATATGGTGCATCAAGAGGGTGAATGACATCAAAGTTCTTAATTTCTTTGCCTTCGTTATTTTCACGTAACGTTTTGCCAGTAACTGTGATTCTATCTGGGTGTAACGTGCCATCTTTCTTCATCAATTCATTAATAATTGCTGGGACGCCACCAGCTTCATGCACATCATGCATTGAATACGATGAACTAGGTGCTATTTTTGATAAATATGGCGTGCGTTTGGCAATAGCATTAATGCGCTCTAAGTCATAATCAATACCAGCTTCATTGGCAATGGCTAACGTATGCAGTACCGTGTTTGTTGAACCACCCATAGCCATATCAAGTGCAAATGCATCATCAATTGCTTCGCGAGTAACGATATCACGTGGTTTTAAATCATTTTTAATATTTTCAACTAATTTAAAAGCTGCTTGGCGAATCATTTCTCGTCGCTGATCACTGACTGCAAGTGCAGTACCGTTGTATGGTAATGCTAGACCTAAAACTTCCATCAAACAGTTCATTGAATTTGCAGTAAACATCCCAGCACATGAACCACAAGTAGGGCAGGCATTTTGTTCCATATCTAAAAATTCTTCTTTAGAAATCGATCCTTCTTTAAATGCGCCGACTGCTTCAAACATTGATGAAAGTGTTAATGCTTTTCCATGTGCAGATAAGCCAGCTTTCATTGGTCCACCAGAGCAAAAGATAGCTGGTACGTTTGTCCTCATGGCTGCTAAAATCATACCGGGTGTAATCTTGTCACAATTAGGAATGTAAAATACGCCGTCAAACCAATGAGCGTTAATTACAGTTTCAGCTGCATCTGCAATAATTTCACGTGATGGTAGAGAATATCGCATTCCGATATGTCCCATAGCTATTCCATCATCAACACCAATTGTATTAAATTCAAATGGAATGGCACCGGCTTCTCTAATTGCTTCTTTAGCTATATCTGCAAGCTCTCTTAAATGAACATGTCCAGGAACAATATCAATATAAGAGTTACAAATAGCTACAAATGGTTTGTTCATATCAGTTGGATTTTTTAGCGCGCCCGTGGCATGTAAAAGACTTCTTGCTGGTGCTTGGTGATCTCCTTTTTTGATCATGTCGCTTCGCATAGTAAATTCCCCCGTAAATTTTAATGATTAATCATGTTTTATAGTAATAAAAATAAGTAATTGAAAGATAAAACATAAAAAAACGTCCCAATATTATTGGGACGTTTACAAGTCCCATTCAAACAGAAATAGGACTTAAAGCGTTTAGTAAATATTTACTAACGTTCGAGTCCTAAAGAGTATAATAAAATAATAATATTTGAAGTTGTCGGTTGATGTTCAGTATATTGATTAAGCATTTTATTATACTCCTTCCGTGAATGGTATATATCACTTTAATAGTTAGAATTGTCTAAAAATTTGATAAATTTAATTTACTATATCTGCTTTAGTATGTCAACAAATATTTTAAATTTTCTTACAATTAACTTTGAATAGATAATCTGTTTCAAAGATAAGAAATTTAAGTTGAAATTTGTTACAATATAAAGGTTAAATATAAAGTTAGATACGATTGAATAATGGATAATCATTTTTATGAATGAAAAGCATAATATAGGAGAATCAACATTGATAAAGATAAATAATTTAGATGAAATGAATCAATTTGCTATATTTTTAGTTGAGCAATTGAAAAGTGGTGATTTGATTTTACTTAACGGAGATTTAGGAGCAGGTAAAACAACGTTAACGCAATTTATAGGAAAAGCTCTTGGTGTAAGACGTACGATTAATTCCCCGACATTTAACATCATTAAATCATATAGGGGTAAAAATTTAAAATTGCATCATATGGATTGTTATCGCTTAGAAGATTCTGATGAAGATTTAGGATTTGATGAATTTTTCGAAGATCAGGCAATTACTGTTATTGAATGGAGTCAATTTATAAAAGATTTACTTCCAGCGACGCATTTATCTATTAACATTTCAACAATATCTGAAAATACAAGACAAATTGAGTTGTTCGCGCAAGGAGAACATTATGAACAAATTAAGGAGGCAATTATCCATGAATTTGCTGCTCATTGATACATCGAATCAACCATTATCAGTAGCATTGATGCAAAACGATGAAGTTTTAGCTGAAATAACTACGGATTCTAAACAAAATCATTCAGTGCAATTAATGCCTGCGATTAGTCAGCTATTTGAGCAGAGCAAAATAGCTAAACAGCAATTAGATGCGATTATTGTTGCTGAAGGTCCTGGTTCATATACTGGCTTACGTATCGGTGTTACTGTTGCTAAAACATTAGCGTATGCGTTAGATGTTAAATTATATGGTGTTTCATCATTAAAGGCATTGGCAGCAACAATCGATCATACTGATGAATTATTGGTTCCTGTGTTTGATGCAAGACGACAAGCAGTTTATACAGGCATATTCCAGTGGCAAAATGGTCAATTAGTGACTATTTTAGAAGATCAATATATGTCGATAGAGGCATTGCGAGCTTTTTTAGAAGATTTAAACCAACCATTTATTTATATTGGGAAAGATACTGTAAAATTACAAGATGAATTACAAGGTGAAGTGATTGCGCAGCTACCAAATGCATCAGTCATGTATCAATTGATAGATAAACCTACAGACGTACATACATTTACTCCTAAATACCATAAATTAGCTGAGGCGGAACGAAATTGGATCAACAGTCAAAAGAACAATTAAACATTAGAGAGATGACTAAAGAAGATGTGCCACAAGTCTTTGATCTTGAGCGTCGGAGTTTCAATGACAGTTCTTGGACAATTGACGCATTTTATCATGAAATAGAGCAAAATAACTTTGCGAAATATTTTGTCTTAGAATTTGAACAACAAATTATTGGTTATTTAGGTTTATGGATTGTTATCGATCAAGCTCAAATTACAACAGTTGCAATCGATGATAATTATAGAGGCTATGGTTTAGGTCAAATGCTTTTAAAATACGGAATAAACTATGCAAGTCACACTTGTGATGTGATGAGTTTAGAAGTAAGAGTTAATAATAAAGTGGCACAACATGTATATGAAAATTTAGGATTTCAATATGGTGGTAAACGTAAAAACTATTATGGTGAAGGTGAGGACGCAATGGTTATGTGGGTGAATTTAAATGACTAAAGATATATTAATACTAGCTGTTGAAACAAGTTGTGATGAAACAAGCGTTAGTGTTCTAAAAAATGGCAGAGAGATTTTATCAAATACAGTTTTAAGTCAGATTGAAAGTCATAAACGATTTGGCGGTGTCGTTCCCGAAGTGGCAAGTAGACATCACGTTGAAGGTATAACAACAACAATAAACGAGGCTCTAGTGGATGCCGATGTATCAATAGAAGATATTGATGCCATAGCGGTTACAGAAGGCCCTGGACTAATTGGTGCGTTACTAATAGGTGTTAATGCAGCCAAAGCATTGGCATTTGCTTACGATAAGCCACTTATTCCTGTTCATCATATTGCAGGACATATATATGCTAATCACATAGAAGAGCCATTAACATTCCCGCTAATTGCACTTATTGTTTCAGGTGGACATACTGAATTAGTTTATATGAAGGATCATTTATCATTTGAAGTCATTGGTGAAACACGAGATGACGCAGTAGGTGAGGCTTATGATAAAGTGGCACGAACAATTGGTTTAAATTATCCAGGTGGTCCACAAGTTGATCGGTTGGCTGCTGAAGGTGAAGATACTTATTCATTCCCTCGTGTTTGGTTGGATAAAGATAGTTATGATTTTAGTTTTAGTGGGTTGAAAAGTGCCGTAATCAATCAACTTCACAATCAACGACAAAAAAATATTCCAATCATTGAAGCTAACGTAGCAACGAGCTTTCAAAATAGTGTTGTAGAGGTGCTTACGTTTAAAGCTATTCAAGCTTGTAAAGAATATGGTGTTCAGCGATTAATTGTTGCTGGTGGCGTGGCGAGTAATAAAGGATTACGTCAATCTTTAGCGGATCAATGCAAAGTCAATGACATTCAATTAACTATCCCAAGTCCTAAATTATGCACAGATAATGCTGCAATGATAGGCGTTGCCGGCCACTATTTGTATCAGCAAGGTCGATTTGCTGATTTAGCATTAAATGGGCACAGCAATATAGATTTAGAAGAGTATTCTGCAGAATAAAATAAACGTCAGTTATTAACATGATTACGATGAACATTATTGAAACTGTTCATAGTCTTCTGTCATGTGATAGCTGACGTTTTTATATTTAAAGTTAAATGCTAAATTTTCGGGACATTATCTTTTGCTCGTTCATATATTTTTGCTGGAAATGAAGTGATTTTTAATAATTCGATGGCATTACGAGTATTTGCTTTGCCAGGCTTAATTTTGTAATCAAAATGTATGTTATTATTTTCTATTACCTCATTGAAATGATAATTTTCATAACGTTGTTTTAAGAGTTCAGCTAACTCAATATCATGTGTTGCTGCAATAACTCTAAAGTTAGATTTTTCATGTAAAAATGATAGTACTGATTCTGAAGCGGCAATTCGTTCAGTTGTGTTGGTACCTTTAAAAATTTCATCTATAAAGCAGTATATTTTTTGATTATCTGGAATTTCAACAATACGCTTAATAGATTTTAATTCAGCCATAAAATAACTATCGCCTGATAACACATCATCGGCATTTGCCATTGACGTGAACACAATTCCAGGTTGATATACAAATTTGCTTGCGGTAACTGTTTGTATAGCCGATGCAAGAATAATGTTTATTGCTATGGATTTCATAAATGTTGATTTACCCGAAGCATTAGACCCAGTTAACAGTATATTTTGTGATAGTGAGAAATCATTGGCTACTGCATCTGCTATGAGTGGATGTGTTAACTCAGAGAATACTATGCCATCATTTGAATCATCAATTTGTGGTTCAGTATAACATTCTAGCGTTCTACGATACATTGCTAATGCATAATGATTATCTAATTCAGCTATGTAATCGAAACAATTTTTAAGCTCATTCATATGTGTTGTATAGCTTTTTTGAATTGAATGAAATAAAACATAATCAATCATGAAAATAAGTTTAACTAGTTTAATTACCATAGCTCCGATATCTTCATCATTAACTTCAGCTAAAACACTCGTTAAATGACGTGCTGTTCTAAATTGCTTAAAATTGACTTCAGGTTGTGGAACATGTTTAATTTTTGAGATAGTATAGCCTTGTTTTAAAACATTGGATGCATAAAAGATAGATTTTAAGTCATCCTCATATGTACGCTTTAAAGTTGCTGATAAAATGATATTAAATAGGCAACTCATAAGAAATAATAAAATACCAACTTGTGAATTAATAAATATAACTGCAAATGAGATAACTGGTAAAAACGGGCATAGAAACAATATATTTTGACGTTTTACCGGTGTGATTTGGTCTGGAAATGTTGGATAAACAGCTTTACCAATCAAAGCTAAATGATATGTTACGTTTTTTCTAAATTCAGCATTATCATTAAATAAACTAAGTAATGATTTGTTCGTAATTGAAAGCATTCCACGTAAACAGGCATATAGCTTCATTTCACCAATAGCTGTTAAATTATAATTCATCTTATGAAAGATTGCATTCATATTTAAGTCGGACCAAGTTTTATCATCAACTAGTGAATGTGATTCAAATTTTTCCTTGTAGAGCTTATACTCATAGTCGAAATGTGAGTTCGGTCTGATAAAAGCCTCTAATGGAGAAATCGTTTGCCATAATGTTTCCATAGATTTTAATAGACGTTGACGACTCATGTATCGTCCAACAATTCCTATTACCGATGTAAGTATAATAATTGCTATAACAAATATTAAAAATGTTTGATTTGTGCTCATAAGTATCCCCTTATTTATTTTTAATAATGTGTTTGATCTTGAGCTAACCACATCATTCGAATACTGTCATGAAGTAATTTCTCTATTCTACGACCAGAAAATACAGATTGAGTATATGCATATAAGATGATTTTTAACATCATTTTTGGATGATAGGATGTTGCGCCACGATGATGTCTGAATTCATCGAATTCGCTATCAGGTATCGTTTCAACAATTTCATTTACATATCGCGAAATATCATTTTAAGGAATTCTAACAGAAGTTTCTATTGGTAGTGTAAGTTGGGTCATGTTATAATTTTTATACATAAGGCACCTCGTTAATTTAGTTTAGTGGTATTTATTAAATTATACGAAGGGACCCAACACAGAAAATTCATTTTATTGAATTTTACATTTATGTGCAAGTTGGGCAAAGTGTCTTATTTTTTTAAAGTATTTCAAAGTAAAATTACATGTTAATACGTAGTATTAATGGCGAGACTCCTGAGGGAGCAGTGCCAGTCGAAGACCGAGGCTGAGACGGCACCCTAGGAAGGGACCCATCATCAAAAATTCTATTTATAGAATTTTACAGTAATGTGCCAGATGGGCATAGCGAAGCCATTCAATACGAAGTATTGTATAAATAGAGAACAGCAGTAAGATATTTTCTAATTGAAAATTATCTTACTGCTGTTTTTTAGGGATTTATGTCCCAGTCTTATTTCATAAAGAAAGTGTCTTAACAATGAATTTTGATAAAAACAATGTCAATAGAGAACATGCGTACTTATCAACAAAGAGTGAATAACTTGTGGATAAAAGGTGTTGGGAACGTTATTTATTGTGGATATCAGGTGGGAAAACAGAAAATAAATAATTGATTAGTGTTAATTTACTTGTGGATAACTAGGATAAGTCTGTGGATAGCTTTAATATCAGCGTTTTTATTGTGAATAAAAAAAATTAAAATTTGTAAAAAAATAACTCTAACTATAGCGATTTTACAGTTAGAGTTATGTATATTTTTATAGTTTTTGTTGTAATTCTTCCCATTTAGACATAGCGTGTTCTAATTTTTGTTCGCTATCTTGTTTTTGGATAGCTAATTCGTTTGCTTTTTGTGGATTGTTATACACTTCTGGTTGCGTTAATTGCTCGTCTATTTGTAAGATAGTAGTCTCTAAAGTTTCTATTTCATTTTCACACTCGGATATTTGTCGTTCAAGTTTGCGTTGTTCACGTCTTTGTTCTTTTTGGTTATGATACGACGATTGTTCCATAGACTTTTCATGTGCTTGTACGTTAACTGACTGTTCTTCTTGGTGCGCTTTCAACGCTTCCGCTTCCTCAACTTTTTCAATGTAATATTGATAATCTCCTAAATACATCTTTCCGCCATCAATTGTTAAATCAAATACCTTGTTTGCTAATTGGTTAATAAAGTAACGATCATGGGAAACAAATAGTATTGTTCCTTCAAAATGTTGGAGTGCTTGCTCTAACATTTCTTTTGAATCTATATCGAGGTGGTTGGTAGGTTCATCTAAAATAAGTACATTGTCACGTTGCAACATAAGTAGTGCTAGTTGTAAACGTGCTTTTTCACCACCAGATAAATCATTAATTATCTTTTTAACATCGTCTTGTACAAATAAGAAACGACCAAGAACTGCACGAATATCTTTTTCATTCATTAACGGATATTGATCCCACACATAATCTAAAATCGTTTTACTAGATTTAAATTCTGCTTGCTTTTGATCATAATAACCAATTTGTAAATTTGCGCCGAAAGTAATATCGCCATTAAGCGCTTTTTGTTGATTAGCAATAGTTTTAATTAAGGTCGATTTTCCAATACCATTTGGCCCAATGATTGCTATATGATCGCCTTTAGAGACCTCTATACTGATAGGTTTGGTAATTGCAGTTTGATAACCGATTTCTAAATTTTTTACATGCATGACGTCATTACCTGTATTCCGGTCAAAGCCAAATTGAATATTTGCACTTTTGGCATCTAACATTGGTTTATCAATGCGTTCCATTTTTTCTAAAATCTTACGTCTACTTTTTGCCATTCCACTTGTTGAAGCACGGGTAATATTTTTCTCAACAAAAGTTTCTAATCGTTTTATTTCTGCTTGTTGACTTTCATATTCTTGCATTCGTTTTTGATAATATAAATCCCGTTGCTGTATAAATTCCTCGTAATTACCAACATAGCGTTTGACATCACCTAAAGCCACATCATAAATTTGAGTAACTATTTTATCTAAAAAGTAACGATCATGGCTGATGATGACGATTGCACCTTTAAAATAACGTAGATAATCTTCAAGCCACTTTGTCGTTTCTAAATCTAAGTGGTTAGTAGGTTCATCTAAAAGTAATAAATCAGGTTCGTTTAATAGCATTTGAGCTAAAGATAAACGTGTTTTTTGGCCACCGCTAAAATCATTGATAGGTTTATTGAAATCTTCTTCACTAAAATTTAACCCGTGAAGTACTGTTTTAATTTTACTTTCATATTGATACCCTTCTAATTGTTCAAATTGATTCGATAAAGATTCATAACGGGACATATGTGTTTTATATGTATCACTATCGTAATCATTTGCATGTTTTGATAACCAATCTGTTTCTTCTTTGATTAAGCTTTCCATTCGTTTAATATGTTCAAATGGTTTTGACATTTCTTCAAAAACTGTTGCATTAGAATTTAAAGTCATTTGTTGAGTTAAATAACCTAGTTTTAAGTTTTTAATTTTTGACACATTTCCAGAATCATAGTTTTCTACGCCAGCTATAATTTTCATCAATGTTGATTTACCGGCGCCATTTCTTCCTACGATACCAATTCGTTCACCAGTTTTTACTTCAAAATCAACATCAGTAAATATATCTTCACCATCGAACGATTTTGATATATGATTGAGTTGTAAAAGTATCATTCGATCTTCACCTTTCGTCTTTCTCAAATTTTATTAACTTATGAAAAAAGTCGTAATTATTACATTAATAACCATTTTACAGTATAAAACGCCGTCTTGAAACTAAGATATTTATTTTTAAAATTCAATAATGTATAATATTTAGGTATTCATTGTAATCAATTATTTGTTTTTTAATAATCTAACAATTACGCTCTAACTCGTTTGAATACATAGATATAATTCATTCAAACACGAAGGAGGAAATAGCGAATGAGTGACCAAGTTAAAATTCCTCGAGCAACTTTAAAACGTTTGCCGTTATATTATAGATTTGTCAGTTCATTAAAATCTAAAGGTATAGATCGTGTAAATTCAAAAGCGATTAGCGATGCGTTACAAATTGACTCGGCAACAATTCGTCGTGACTTTTCATATTTTGGCGAATTAGGTAAAAAAGGGTACGGATATAATATAGATAGTTTATTGGATTTCTTTAAATCTGAACTAAGCGAGAGTGACATGATCAAAATCGCAATTGTCGGAGTTGGGAACCTAGGGAAAGCTTTGCTCACATATAACTTTTCAATACATGACGATATGACGATTACAGAAGCGTTTGACGTAAAAGAAGATGTTATTGGCCAGAAAATAGGGAACGTTATTGTTAAAGATAACGATGAATTAATAACAACATTGAAGAAGGAAGAAATAGATGTTGTGATTCTAACTACACCAGAAAGAGTTGCACAGAAAGTTGCAGATGAACTCGTCCAAGCTGGTGTGAAAGGTATTTTAAACTTCACTCCTGGTAGAATTAATACGCCTTCAGATGTGCAAGTACATCAAATTGACTTAGGTATAGAATTACAGTCATTATTATTCTTTATGAAAAATTACAGTGAATAAATGTGATGTTAGCTTTGAATGATTAACCTTGTTATATCTTTAATTAATTATAGAACAGTCTGGGACTAAGTATGTCTCAGGCTTTTTCTGTTATGTTTGAAAATGAAAGGAAAAACTGTTGTGTTGATAAATATAGTATAGGTTAATAAATTAACACGTAGAGATATAATGATGAATCGTAATTAATCGCCTTCCTTATATGAATATAATATAAATATCAAAAATATTGTGTATAAGGTTGAAAACAAGAAAATCATCACCTATAATACATACTAAACTTATCGGAAATGAGAGGTTAGGATTATGTGGATGATTTTTAGTGGCTTAATTGTCGGGGGACTCTTAGGTTTTGTCATGCAAAGAACAAGATTTTGTTTAACAGGTGGCTTTCGAGATATGTATGTGCAAAAGAATAATAAGATGTTCTATGCATTATTAATCGCTATTACTATTCAAAGTATAGGATTATTGATTTTGACGGCAACAGATATTTTACAAATTCCTGCACATAGTTTTCCAATATTGGGAACAATTATAGGTTCTTTTATTTTTGGAATTGGAATAGTATTGGCTGGAGGATGTGCAACAGGTACTTGGTATCGCGCTGGTGAAGGGCTAATTGGTAGTTGGATTGCATTAGTATTATATGCTGTTACTGCAGCAATCACTAAAACAGGGATTTTAAAGCCAGTAATGGATAAAATTAATCAACCAACGAATGTAAATAGTGATATGTCTCAAACAACTGGCATTCCGTTTTGGGGATTAGTCGTTATATTAACTATAATCACCATTTTTCTAGTTGTAAGAACACTCAATAATAAGAAAGTTCGAGTTGCTGTTCCAAAACTAAAGCAACGTTATACAGGTATTAGATATTACCTTTTCGAAAAACGATACCATCCATTTATTGCAGCAATTGTAATTGGACTTATCGCACTCTTAGCTTGGCCAATGAGTGCATCAACTGGAAGAAATGACGGTTTAGGTATAACAACGCCTTCAGCAAATTTAGTACACTTTTTGATTACAGGTGAAACTAAATTTATTGATTGGGGTGTCTTTTTAGTTCTAGGAATTTTCATTGGTTCATATATTGCAGCTAGAGGATCAAGAGAATTTAAATGGCGATTGCCAGACAAGATTACAATACGAAACAGTGCCATTGGTGGCATATGTATGGGATTTGGTGCGTCAGTTGCTGGTGGTTGTTCTATCGGTAACGGTTTGGTTGAAACGGCAACGATGACTTGGCAAGGATGGATTGCGCTAGCATCGATGATAGTTGGTGTATGGACAATGAGTCATTTTATCTTTGTTCGTCCAATGAAAAAAGTACACCAACAATCTGCAAAGGTTAAACAGCAAACGCAAATAGTATAGAAGATTATTATGCAAATGATGTTGATCAAATAAAAGTGATTGGAAAAGGAGAAATAATTATGATACACGAATTAGGTACAGTAGGAATGGTATGTCCATTTCCGTTAATTGAAGCGCAAAAGAAAATGGCAACATTGCAATCTGGAGATGAATTAAAAATTGATTTTGATTGCACGCAAGCGACGGAAGCCATTCCAAATTGGGCTGCAGAAAATGGTTATCCTGTAACAAACTATGAACAAATTGATAATGCTTCATGGACAATTACAATTCAAAAAGTTTAACGTTATCATTTTAACAATAAAATAGATATTAGATTCTATGGCTACTTCCGCTAATTTAAAAGTGAGTAAGTAGTCTTTTTTGTTTTAGTTCATGAAATCATTTTTATATAGTGTGGCACATTTTATTCCAAAAGATGTAATAAAACTTAACGCATTTTTGCTTTTTATAAATTGTCAGATTATTATGAAAAAAGGGAGTGGTAAGTATGAATCTTAACGATACGATATTTATGTTTTTGTGTACATTATTAGTTTGGTTAATGACACCAGGATTAAGTTTATTTTATGGTGGGTTAGTTCAATCTAAAAATGCGCTTAATACTGTCATGCAAAGTATGGCAGCAATTGTGCTTGTTACATTTGTATGGATAACAGTTGGTTTTACAATTAGTTTTGGGAATGGGAATTTATGGTTCGGAAATTGGGAATATACTTTTCTTAATCATGTAGGTTTTGCGACTCAAGAAGATATTAGCCCACATATTCCTTTCGCTTTGTTTATGTTATTTCAAATGATGTTTTGTACGATTGCAATTTCTATTTTATCTGGTTCAATCGCTGAGAAAATGAAGTTTATTCCTTATTTATTATTCGTAGTAATATGGACTGCTCTTGTATACAGTCCAGTAGCACATTGGATTTGGGGCGGCGGTTGGATTAACAAACTCGGTGTATTAGATTTCGCTGGAGGTACGGTTGTTCATATTACATCAGGTGTTTCTGGTTTAGTATTAGCTATTATGATTGGAAAAGGAAACAAACATTCTGAATCAACACCACATAATCTTATCATTACGTTGATTGGCGGTATATTCGTGTGGATTGGTTGGTATGGATTTAATGTAGGTAGTGCTTTTACATTTGATAATATTGCGATGCTTGCATTTACAAATACTGTCATTTCAGCCAGTGCAGGTGCTATAGGTTGGTTAATTTTAGAATATATTTTTAAAAAGACGACAAGTTTACTTGGACTTTTACTCGGTGCATTAGCAGGATTAGTTGTCATTACTCCTGCAGCAGGATATGTAACATATCTTAGTGCAACAATAATGGCTTTAATAGGAGGTATCTGTTGTTATATTGTCATTAATTACATCAAGGTAAAACTAAAATATCATGATGCATTAGATGCATTTGGTATTCATGGTGTTGGTGGTATTATTGGTGCTGTTTTAACAGCAGTTTTCCAAAGTGAAAAAGCCAATCCTGACATTGAGAATGGCTTTATTTATACTGGTGACATACATATTATACTTGTACAAATATTATGTGTAACAGCAGTTGTAATTTTTAGTATAGTCATGACGTTTATTATTGCGAAAGTAATTAAATTAATTACACCATTATCTGTTACGGAACAAGAAACGAATATAGGATTAGACAAGATTGTTCACGGTGAACATGCTTACTTTGAAGGTGAGCTAAATAGATTCAATAAACATATTCGATATTAGAATATATTTACATAGAATATTCATTGTCCTGACATTTAACTAAAGGTTGATGTTGGGACATTTTGTTATACAAAAGTTTTATTTTGAAATCTTTTTATGAAAGAAGCAGAAATATTATTTAAAGCGGTTACACATATGCTAAAATAAGGCTAAGTGTCACAAATAATGATAGGTGAATAAGTATGAAAAATATATCTGATATTGCCAAATTGGCAGGCGTTTCAAAAAGTACAGTATCTAGATTTTTAAATAATGGATCTGTCAGTAAAAAAACAAGTGAAAAATTAACAAGAATTATAGCAGAACATGACTATCAACCGAATCAATTTGCTCAAAGTTTAAGAGCGAGACAAACACACCTTATTGGTGCCATTATACCTAGAATGAATTCATATGCAGTAGATGAAACAATCAAAGGATTGGCAAAACAATGCCAAAAATATGAATCACAATTAATTTTAAATTACACAGGTTTAAATATCGAAGCAGAAATACAAGCGCTTGAAACATTAGCACGCAGTAAAGTAGATGGTATTGTTTTAATGGCTACAGACATAACAGAGAGACATATTGAAGTCATTAATAAAATGAATGTACCAATCGTTATTGTTGGTCAACAACATGAACAACTTCATAGTATTGTGCATGATGATTATAAAGCAGGTCAAATTATAGGCGAATGGATTGGTCAACAGGGATATCAACAAGTTGAAGTGTTTAGTGTAAGTGAAAAAGATATTGCAGTTGGTATACATAGAAAACGTGGTTTACTTGACCAGTTAGCTAAATACCAAATTAAACCTAATATACATGAAACAAATTTTACTTATGTGGAAGCACAAAAAGATGTTGCAAATGTTTTGGAAAATGTGGAGCAAGTAGATGCGGTTGTTGGAGCAACTGATACGATTGCATTAGCTGCCTATAAATATTATTCTGATAAAAAAGATGTTATGAAACCACATCAAATATATGGTTTTGGTGGTGACCCAATGACACAATTAGTGTCTCCATCGATAAAAACAATTCATTATAATTATTTTGAAGCTGGCCAATGCGCGATGGAAGAGATACAACAGATGCTTAAAAAGCAAGATATGCCATATAGCGTCACAGTAGATGTTAATATTTAGACGCTGTATTTTTTAAAATAAATGTGGAACCGATACCATATAACTATAAATGGATAGGTTAAAAGTTAAAGAACGTAGGTAAAATTTGCTATAATAGAATATAAATTGTTAACAGCATAAATTATAAAAGGAGGACTGGGTAAATATTATGACCGAATGGACTAGAGAAGAACGTTATCAACGAATCGAGGACGTTGATACTGAGTATTTTAAAACATTAAAACAACAAGTTGATCAATCAAAATTTCGTCAACAATTTCATATACAACCAGAAACAGGCTTATTAAATGACCCCAACGGACTTATTTTTTATAAAGGGAAGTATTATGTTTCACATCAATGGTTCCCATTAGGCGCAGTACATGGCTTAAAGTATTGGTATAACTACACGAGTGATGACTTAATAAACTTTAAAGCTGAAGGGCCAATTTTAAATCCAGATACTAGATATGACAGCCATGGTGTATATAGCGGTAGCGCTTTTGAATATAACGGGCATTTATATTATATGTACACAGGAAATCATCGAGATAATCATTGGCAACGACATGCAAGTCAGATGATCGCACGACTGAAAGAAGACGGTTCAGTTGAAAAGTTTCCAAAGCCAGTAATTAGCCAGCAACCAGAAGGATATACAAGTCATTTTAGAGATCCTAAAGTTTTTAAATATGATGAGAAATATTATGCAATCATTGGTGCACAAAATAATGATCAGCAAGGTCGATTATTACTTTATAATACTGAAGATATAATTAATTGGCATTATTTAGGTGAAATAAATACAGAGTTGGATGATTTTGGATATATGTGGGAATGCCCAGATTACTTTAATGTAGATAATCAAGATGTCATACTTATTTGTCCACAAGGTATTGAACCAAAAGGCGATCAGTTCAAAAATATTTATCAAAGTGGTTATATACTTGGAAAGTTTGATATTGAAAAGTTAACATATGAACATGAAAATTTTGTCGAGCTTGATAATGGTTTTGATTTCTATGCACCTCAAACATTTTTAGATGAAAAAGGCCGACGAGTACTAATTGGATGGATGGGGTTACCGGAAATCGAATATCCTACTGATAATGAAGGATGGGCCCATTGCTTAACAATTCCTCGTGTATTAAATGTAGAAAATGGTCAACTTAAGCAACGTCCATATCCAGCGTTGGAAAAATTACGTCACAATAAAGAGACAGCATTAGGCTACGCAAATAAATTTACTCGAAAATTACATCCGTATGAAGGTAAACAGTATGAATTAATCATAGATATTTTGGATAATGATGCTACCGAAGTGTACTTTGAATTACGTACATCTAAGACTTCTTCAACATTAATTGCTTATAACAAGCGTGAAAATAAAATAACATTAGATCGCAGCGACAGTGGTTTATTGCCGACAAATGTTGAAGGTACGACGCGTAGTACGATATTAGACACGCCATTAAAGCAATTACAAATTTTTGTTGATACATCTAGTATAGAAATTTTCTGTAATGATGGGGAACGTGTTTTGACATCTCGAATTTTCCCGACAGAAGACGCACTAGGTATTAAAACATCAACAGAATCAGGGCAAGTATATTTACAATTTACTAAATATGATTTAAAGGATGAACATAAATGAGACGTCTATTTTCAATAGGAGAAGCGTTAATTGATTTTATTCCAAATGTTACAAATGCGAATTTAAAAGATGTTCAAACATTTACGAAGCAAATTGGTGGCGCGCCATGCAATGTAGCTTGTACAGTTCAAAAGTTAGGACAACAAGCGTATATGATTACACAATTAGGTAATGATGCATTTGGAGATAGCATTATTGAAACGATATCAAGTATTGGTGTAGATGTATCAAAAGTGTATCGCACGAATGAAGCAAACACTGCGTTAGCTTTTGTGAGTTTGACTGAAGCGGGCGAGCGAGATTTTTCTTTTTATCGTAAGCCCTCTGCTGATATGTTATTTGAACCAAGTTTTGTGAATGATATTGATGTGAATGAAAATGATGTAGTACATTTTTGTTCTGTTGATTTGGTCGATAGTCCGATGAGAGATACACATTATCAATTGATTACCAAAACATTAAATGCAAATGGTACTGTCGTATTTGATCCTAATGTAAGATTGCCATTATGGGATAACGCTGAAGATTTAAGACAAACTATTCATACCTTTTTGCCATTGGCGCATATTGTAAAAGTTTCAGATGAAGAATTAGAATTTATTACAGGTATTCATGATGAAAATGAAGCCATTCAATCATTATTTACAGGTAATGTTACTGTAGTCATTTATACGAAGGGAGCAGATGGTGCTGCCGTATATTTGAAAAATGGTATTAATCATTATCATAGTGGCTATAAGGTAAAACCTGTTGATACAACTGGGGCAGGGGATGCTTTTATTGGTGCAGTTATTAGCAGGATTTTAGCAACCGATGTGTTAAATTTAACTCAGTTATTTGAAAATGAAGGTGAGGAAATTTTAGCGTTTAGCAATCGCGTTGCTGCAATAGTGACAACGAAGTATGGTGCTATTAATAGTTTGCCAACATTACAAGAGGTTGAACAAGCATTTTAAATAATTCATTTATAAAACAGTGTAGGAAACAAGTTGAATCTTGTGCTACACTGTTTTTTAAAACAAAATAAGATTCACGGGGTAGGAAATTGTAGCATTTTATTTATGGAAACTGTCAATTTCAAATTTAGTATATTTTGTTAAAAATTGCGCCATAGGATTGTAGAGTGAAATAGAAATTGATAAATTATGTAGTAATAGGAATAGGTATACAAAGAAACGTTACATCATTTTTTAATTCACGCGTCATATTTAATTTTGTTATTAAACAATTAAAAAGCCAGCTATACAGTGCATTTGCTAGTTATCTTGTTAAAATCCAACAAGATTTACAATTGAATACGCCGTTAACTGACTTTATTATCTTATTATATTTTTTTAACGTTTCTCACCGATGCATAGCAGTGTTCTTTATTTTTAAAATAGACAATTCGCTCTTTCGAATCTATAGATTCAATATTATGGCGATTGACGACAAAGCTATTATGACATCTAAAGAAACGATCATCTAATTGACTCAGTTCTTTTAAATTACCATAAAATTCAATTTGACGGTTATCTAAATGGGCAATGAGTCTGTGAGATTTTGTTGATGATTCAAAAAACATAATATCATCATATTGAACATACACTGAATTACTGCCACGTTTTAATTCAATCGTTTCAACGCTATTATCTTTAGACAACAATTGTAAGCGTGTATGTGCAGTTTCTAAACAGTCTATAATTCGAGTTCTTAATTCAGCTGGATCATCTTTAAAAATAAAATCCATCGCTGCAACTTTGTAGACAAATGTTAAATAGGTAAGTTCACTGTGACTCGTAACGAAAATAATGTTACCAACTGGGTCATGCTTACGAATTTCACTGCCTAATTTGATACCATTAATATCAGTTGAAAGTTGAATATCTAAAAAGTAACAGCCTATGTCATTCATATTTTTAGCTTGCTCAAGCACCTCATAAGGATTATCAGTTGCGAGGGCAATTTCCATAGGCTTTTCTTCTATCATTATATAATTTTTAATAATGGTAACCATGTTTTCTCTTTGTTTTGGATCGTCTTCGCAAATGAAAATTTTCATACATTCACATCCTTATGGCTAGTTGTTAATAATTTCAACCTTTTGAATAAAGAAACCATTCTCGATAATTGTATCTAATAAGACATTGTCTGCATTATCAGCAATTTCTTTTAAAGTTGATAGACCTAAACCACGACCTTCACCTTTAGTAGAAAAACTTTCTTGGAACAATTCATGAATACGTGGTATATCATCTGCACATTTATTCATAACAATAAACGTTACTGAATTTTCGCTTTCAATAAATGCAACTCGAATGATAGGATCATCAATTTCACTTGATGCCTCTATTGCGTTATCAAGAATAATACCAATACTGCGACTTAAATCGATCATATTCAAATTAATGCGAGTTACTTCATCTGGTATTTCTATACTAATCGGTATATTCATTTCTTGTGCACGTAAAATTTTAGCTGTTAGAAGACCTTTAATCTCACGTACTTTAAGATTCTCAATACCATTTAACTTAAGAGCATTCATTTGTAAATTATCTTTCATAGGTACAATATTTTTATTGAAATAGTCTCGAAGACCGGTCATGTCATCTTCACGAATGTATTCTGAAAGAGTCGTCAAGATATTGACATAATCATGACGGAACTTGCGCATTTCATTATTAATTGCTTCAATCTTTAATGTGTATTCATAATAGGTTTCAATTTCTTCTTGATTACGTTTATATTTCATTTCTTTAAGAGTAAATTGAGAATAAATAAAAATTAAGATACTCAGTAATATAATAATTCCCAAGAATAAAATCGAATACTGTTTGATTGTTGATGCATCACTCGCATCAATTTGCGAATATGCAAATAACAAAGAGAATGTTATTACTATAACAATAGTTATAACAGTAAGGAATTTTTTATTAAGAGAAAGGTATGTACCATTTATCCTTTTTAATATTCTATTTAAAATGTAGGCAAGTGCATAAGAAATTGATACATACACTACCAAAAAGATTGGTAGAACTATAAACACGCTGTGTGAAATTGTTATAATGTATGAAAAAATAATGATATAAACGAAATTTGCACAATATAAAATGATTTGAGTAACCATTACTAAAAATACAGAATATAGTCTAATTTTAAAATAGAGAAAAATTATTATAAAAATTGTTATAACAACTAGTGAAATACTTCCGATTTTGTCAAAGAAATATACTGAAGATAACACTATTCCAATAATGTATATATAATCTGATTTTTTGTATCTTATTCCACTAATAAATGCAGATATAAAGAACATTAATGAAACTTGAACAATTACAAATAAAACGTAATTATAATCATTTAATGCTTCCACTTACTATCACACTTTCTCTTATAGTTATTCGTGTAATTGAGTTAATTCTTTTGGTACTTCAGCTTCGTCCAATAAAAAATCACAATTTATATACGCGGCTCTGTAACCGATGCTGTTGAAAAAGTCAACTAAAAGCTCAATAACTTTGTTGAGTAATTTTTTCATAATTTAGTCCTCCTTTGAATAGTATATTGGTAGTAATGTAATAGCTTGTATAATAATACCCAGTTGAATAAATTGGGTATATGGTTCTTTTACAAAAAGTGTGATAATGAAAAGAATTGTACTAATTATAATTGAAAAATATCTTTTTTGCTTTACAAGCCTCGCTGGGATAGGCTTCTTCTTAGTGGCTGCAGGTGCATATTTAATCACTACTCCAACACTTATTAATGCTAAAAACATCATTAGTGTTTCATTAATATGAAAATGCAATACTAATAGAGGTAGCACAATAAAAAGTGTAATGCTTTCTATATAACACCAAAAAGATGAAGGTGCATGTGCACCATGTGCATACCTTCTAATTAGATAAAACGATATATTAGTAATTAAAGTGAAGATAAAAATGTTTAAAATATAGGCAATAGTATACATAACAATTAATTTACCTATATTTTTAGCTAAGACCTGCATCCCTAATCGTACTTGCAAAAATTGAATATGATCTAAGTTATTTCTCTTTTGAAGATACGTGGCAAACTGGTCAATTTTATTATCAAAATAATTCAATTTTACACCACTCTCCTCACTGTCATTATACGATTTAGTACAATCTTTTATCATTATATTGCCTAACTGTAGGAAATAAATACTTAACTGTTAAATGTAATTTGTATTTAATATTTTAACATAAAAAAATTTACAGTTAAGAATAAAAAACGACTAGTTAAGAAAAATTGGAAAATAAATGCTTTTAGCATGTTTTAATATAACTAGATCACAGAGATGTGATGGAAAATAGTTGATGAGTTGTTTAATTTTAAGAATTTTTATCTTAATTAAGGAAGGAGTGATTTCAATGGCACAAGATATCATTTCAACAATCGGTGACTTAGTAAAATGGATTATCGACACAGTGAACAAATTCACTAAAAAATAAGATGAATAATTAATTACTTTCATTGTAAATTTGTTATCTTCGTATAGTACTAAAAGTATGAGTTATTAAGCCATCCCAACTTAATAACCATGTAAAATTAGCAAGTGAGTAACATTTGCTAGTAGAGTTAGTTTCCTTGGACTCAGTGCTATGTATTTTTCTTAATTATCATTACAGATAATTATTTCTAGCATGTAAGCTATCGTAAACAACATCGATTTATCATTATTTGATAAATAAAATTTTTTTCATAATTAATAACATCCCCAAAAATAGATTGAAAAAATAACTGTAAAACATTCCCTTAATAATAAGTATGGTCGTGAGCCCCTCCCAAGCTCGCGGCCTTTTTTATTGTAATAAAGAAGGGGAGAGTTAATCCTCATTATGAGACCCACCGTTAAAATATATGAATAAGTCTAATGTTGGAAAAGGTCAAAAAATTAATCAATTTAATTAAGAAAATCATTCATTTGCAAAGGGCGAAATGGATTCTTACTGAGTTATCTATTATAAAAAAATAAACATAGACTTATGAAAAATCTCTCATAAATCTATGTTTAGTCATGACATGTGTTAAATATTATTTCGGGCGCTTCTTATTTATACAAATCTAATTTAATACTTTTAAATACAGGTATATTTTCGCGTTGCTGTTCTACTTCATTTAAGTTTAAATCTACAGTCAAAATATCTGCGGATTCATTTAATTCTCCAACTAAATCTCCATTTGGGTTTATAACTATCGAATGACCAGCATATTCTGTGTTACCATCGAATCCAGTGCTATTAGTTCCAATGACAAACATATTATTTTCAATTGCACGTGCCTTTAGTAATGAATGCCAATGGTGAAGACGTGACATAGGCCATTGCGCCACATAAAATGCAATTTTAGCACCACTACGAGCAGGATATCTTAATAATTCGGGAAAACGTAAATCATAACAGATAAGTTGGGTCACATAAGTACCGTCAGACAATTGAAAGGGTTCAGCTACGTTTTCGCCAGCAGTTAAAAATTCATGCTCTCTTAACATAGGAACTAAATGAACTTTGTCGTATTCATTAATTAGCTGGCCACTTTTATTCACACTAAAAGCTGTATTAAATATTTGATTGTTTCTAATGTTAGAAACTGACCCAGCTACGATATCGACTTTATATTTTTCAGCTAAATGTTTAATAAATGAAAAACTTTGTCCTAGATTATTATCTGCTTTTTCATTTAAATGCTCTAAATCATAGCCATTATTCCACATTTCAGGTAAAACGACTACATCTACTTCAGCATTCATATTTTTTTCGAACCATTGCGTTATTTGAGTTTCATTTTTAGAACTATCTCCAAAAATAATCGGTAATTGATAAATTTGGACTTTCATAACATCACATCCTTGATAGATCTTATATATAACTTACTAAAAGTTATGTTGAAACGCAAAAAACGAGCCCAAGACATAAAATCAAAGTCCTAGGCTCTACAATGTTATATTGACAGTAGTTGATGGGGCCCCAACATAGAGAAATTGGAACACCAATTTCTACAGACAATGCAAGTTGGGGTGGGCTCTAACATAAAGAAATACTTTTTCTTTAGAAATTAGTATTTCTTATACATGAGTTTTACTCATGTATTCCTATTCTTAAGTGCACATTAGCAGCGGCTAATGTGTAAGAACTACTACATAATGAATAACTAATGATTCTTTATCATTTCTGTCCCATTCCTAACAATATATTGATTATTTTTTTATTACGAAACGATCTTCCACTGGATTAAATGTTTTTTCGCCAGCAGCTTCACGAATATCACCAAATGGCATTTGAGCAATAAGTTTCCAACTTTTAGGAATATTAAATTCATTAGAAGTCATCTCATCAACAAGTGGATTATAGTGTTGTAATGAAGCACCTATGCCTTTAGTAGCTAATGCAGTCCAAATTGCAAATTGATGCATGGCATTTGTTTGAGTTGACCATATTGCAAAATTATCATAGTAGTTTGGCATTTGTTCTTGTAAACCACTTACAACATCTTGATCTTCATAAAACAAAATTGTGCCGTATGAATGTTTGAAGTTATCAATTTTTTGTTCAGTTGGCTCGAAATCACGATTCTCTCCCATGACTTCTTTTAAAATTGCTTTTGTGTTATCCCAAAATTTATTATTGTTGTCATTTAATAAGAGAACAATTCTAGTTGATTGAGAATTAAATGATGAAGGAACATGTTTAACTGCATGTGCAATCATTGATTCTAATTCGTCATCGCTAATTGATATCGAATCTTTCAAATTATATATTGAACGTCTTTCTTCCATTGCATTGTCAAAAGTCATTGCTTTTTTATCTTTTTTAAATAAACCCATAATTATTGCTCCTTCTTTACTAAAGAATACTTAATAGACTAAGTATAAAATTTATACTCGTACTTGTAAAGTAATATTTACGAAAATTTCAAGAATATTAATATTCATTTTCAAATTCCAAATATAAATGCATTTTCAACGCATATTTATTATACTTAGATTAATACTTACATGAAAAAGGGAGGTGTCTCGTGAAATGTCATATCATTGGTTTAAGAAAATGTTACTTTCAACAAGTATTTTAATTTTAAGTAGTAGTAGTTTAGGGCTTGCAACGCACACAGTTGAAGCAAAGGATAACTTAAATGGAGAAAAACCAACTACTAATTTGAATCATAATATAACTTCACCATCAGTAAATAGTGAAATGAATAATAATGAGACTGGGACACCTCACGAATCAAATCAAACGGGTAATGAAGGAACAGGTTCGAATAGTCGTGATGCTAATCCTGATTCGAATAATGTGAAGCCAGACTCAAACAACCAAAACCCAAGTACAGATTCAAAACCAGACCCAAATAACCCGAAACCAAAACCGGATCCAAAACCAGACCCAGATAAACCAAAGCCAAATCCGGATCCAAAACCAGATCCAGATAACCCGAAACCAAAACCAGATCCAAAACCAGACCCAGATAAACCAAAGCCAAAACCGGATCCAAAACCAGATCCAGATAAGCCAAAGCCAAATCCAGATCCAAAACCAGATCCAGATAAGCCAAATCCTAACCCGTCACCAAATCCCAATCAACCTGGGGATTCCAATCATTCTGGTGGCTCGAAAAATGGGGGAACATGGAACCCAAATGCTTCAGATGGATCTAATCAAGGTCAATGGCAACCAAATGGAAATCAAGGAAACTCACAAAATCCTACTGGTAATGATTTTGTGTCCCAACGATTTTTAGCCTTGGCGAATGGGGCTTACAAGTATAATCCGTATATTTTAAATCAAATTAATAAGTTGGGCAAAGATTATGGAGAAGTTACTGATGAAGACATTTATAATATTATTCGCAAACAAAACTTCAGCGGAAATGCTTATTTAAATGGATTACAACAACAATCGAATTACTTTAGATTCCAATATTTCAATCCATTGAAATCAGAAAGGTACTATCGTAATTTAGATGAACAAGTACTCGCATTAATTACTGGTGAAATTGGATCAATGCCAGATTTGAAAAAGCCCGAAGATAAGCCGGATTCAAAGCAACGCTCATTTGAACCGCATGAAAAAGACGATTTTACAGTAGTTAAAAAACAAGAAGATAATAAGAAAAGTGCGTCAACTGCATATAGTAAAAGTTGGCTAGCAATTGTATGTTCTATGATGGTGGTATTTTCAATCATGCTATTCTTATTTGTAAAGCGAAATAAAAAGAAAAATAAAAACGAATCACAGCGACGATAATCCGTGTGTGATTCGTTTTTTATATTATGGAATAAAAATGTGATATATAAAATTCGCTTGTTCCGTGGCTTTTTTCAAAGCTTCAGGATTAAGTAATTGGAATATAACGACAAATCCGTTTTGTAACATATGGATAATAATTGGAACAGCAAGCCGTTTTGTCCATACATATGCTAAAGAAAAAATGACACCCATACCAAAATAAACTGGAATAAATTTGAAATCATTATGTGCTAATGCAAATATTAATGAACTTACTGTTGTAGCAATAATAAATGCTACGATACGATTACCTTTAATCGCATTAAATAATTCTCCAAAGATTACTTTTCTGAATACGTATTCTTCTAATAAAGGACCGATAATAGATACAAAGAAGATAAATATAGGTATTTTTCGAGCAATAATAATTAGCTTTTCTGTATTAGGACTTACTTGTTGTCCACCATAAATTTGCGTTAATACAATGCTCACTACCATTTGATAAATCATTACCAATGCAAATCCAAGCAATGCCCATGGAATGATATATTTTTTAGGTTCTTTAACTTCTAATTCTAATTTTGTTGGATTTTTAATTTTTAAATTAATTAAAATAATCGTCGTGGCGGCGATTAAAAATAGAACAAGTTGTATGTAAATGACTGCTTTAGTCAGTTCTATGCCACTATATTGTACAAATGGTAATTTTTTTACAATGAGAAGCGGTAAAAATTGAGACAATATATAAATAATAACAGTTAGCAATGATGCCCATAGTCTTGTCATAATTTTCCTCCAAATATTTGTTTATAATTTATTTTATCGTAAATAACTTGAAGTTACAAAACTTAATTAAAAGGTTATGACTTGAAATTTTGACCAAATTTGATTATTATAAATGTATGTTAGCACTCTTTAATGTTAAGTGCTAAACTTTAGGTTTTTTTAAGGAGGAACAATCATGCTAAAACCAATTGGAAATCGTGTGATTATTGAGAAAAAAGAACAAGAACAAACAACTAAAAGTGGTATTGTTTTAACTGATAGTGCTAAAGAAAAATCAAACGAAGGCGTTATCGTTGCAGTAGGAACAGGACGCCTATTAAATGATGGTACAAGAGTGACTCCTGAAGTGAAAGAAGGGGACCGTGTCGTGTTCCAACAATATGCTGGTACAGAAGTTAAACGAGATAATGAAACATATCTAGTATTAAATGAAGAAGATATTTTAGCGGTAATTGAATAATATAAAACTAAATTCATAGATAAATTGTAAAGAACGAAAATGAAATATGACTAAACAAATGGAGGTTTATCATTTATGGTTAAACAATTGAAATTCTCTGAAGATGCACGTCAAGCAATGTTACGTGGTGTAGACCAATTAGCAAATGCAGTTAAAGTAACGATTGGTCCTAAAGGACGTAATGTTGTATTAGATAAAGAGTTTACAGCACCTTTAATTACGAACGATGGTGTAACGATTGCTAAAGAAATCGAATTAGAAGATCCATATGAAAATATGGGGGCTAAACTAGTTCAAGAAGTTGCAAATAAGACAAATGAAATTGCTGGTGACGGTACGACAACTGCAACAGTATTAGCTCAAGCAATGATTCAAGAAGGCTTGAAAAATGTTACAAGTGGTGCGAACCCAGTTGGTTTACGACAAGGTATCGACAAAGCAGTTAAAGTTGCTGTTGAAGCGTTACATGAAAATTCTCAAAAAGTTGAAAATAAAAATGAAATTGCGCAAGTAGGTGCGATTTCAGCAGCAGATGAAGAAATTGGACGCTATATTTCAGAAGCTATGGAAAAAGTAGGTAACGATGGTGTCATTACAATTGAAGAGTCAAATGGCTTGAATACAGAACTTGAAGTGGTTGAAGGTATGCAATTTGATCGTGGTTATCAATCACCGTATATGGTTACTGATTCAGATAAAATGGTTGCTGAATTAGAACGCCCATATATTTTAGTGACAGATAAGAAAATCTCATCATTCCAAGATATCTTACCTTTATTAGAACAAGTGGTTCAATCTAATCGTCCAATCTTAATTGTAGCTGATGAAGTTGAAGGAGATGCATTAACAAATATCGTGCTAAACCGTATGCGTGGCACATTTACTGCTGTTGCAGTAAAAGCACCTGGTTTTGGTGATCGTCGTAAAGCAATGTTAGAAGATTTAGCTATTTTAACTGGTGCGCAAGTGATTACTGATGATTTAGGCTTAGATTTAAAAGATGCATCAATTGATATGTTAGGTACTGCAAGTAAAGTAGAAGTAACTAAAGATAATACCACTGTTGTTGATGGTGACGGTGACGAAAACAGCATTGATGCACGTGTAAGCCAATTGAAATCTCAAATTGAAGAAACTGAATCTGACTTTGATCGTGAAAAATTACAAGAGCGCTTAGCTAAATTAGCAGGTGGTGTTGCAGTTATTAAAGTAGGTGCAGCAAGTGAAACAGAGCTTAAAGAACGTAAATTACGTATTGAAGATGCATTAAACTCTACACGTGCAGCAGTAGAAGAAGGTATTGTTGCAGGTGGTGGTACTGCATTAGTAAATGTTTACCAAAAAGTAAGTGAAATTGAAGCTGAAGGTGACATTGAAACAGGTGTAAATATTGTACTTAAAGCATTAACTGCACCAGTTCGTCAAATTGCTGAAAATGCAGGGTTAGAAGGATCTGTCATCGTTGAACGCTTGAAAAATGCAGAACCAGGTGTTGGTTTTAACGCTGCTACAAACGAGTGGGTTAATATGTTAGAAGCAGGTATCGTTGATCCAACTAAAGTAACACGCTCAGCATTACAACATGCAGCAAGTGTTGCGGCAATGTTCTTAACGACTGAAGCGGTTGTAGCATCAATTCCAGAAAAAAATAATGACCAACCTAACATGGGTGGCATGCCAGGAATGATGTAAAACTGTTTATAGTTCTAACTAACTAGAAAATTACATTATGCACGAGTATGATTCATTCTAAGTACAAATTAGAATGCACGTAAATATATTTTAATTACGAGACGCCTTCCATTAGTTGACTAAACTTATGAGAGGTGTCTTTATTATGTGCTGATGTGTTATTGAGATTCTTAAATCATTGTGGTGCGGAAGTTATTGTATTGCCCTTAATATGAGAGTACATCAACTTCTATAAGTAATGCATATTGCGAGTGCAGGAATGAATGAGTGCTTGATTAAAATCCTTATGGGTGGTTGACATAATTAAAAGAAACCACATTTAAAATTTCTTAATCACAAGCGGTTAACTAGGTATAGTTTAGTTTTGAGTAGATCTTTTTAAAGGTGTACTTGTGCATTTTACTTAATTAAAGACATAAGACATTTAATGGGCCTAAAATAAATAAAAAACAAAAAACTACCTGTTTAGGTAGTTTTTTAAATGTAATAAATTAAAACACTAGTTCATTTCTTGTTAAAGATGGATAGTTATTTTATAGATAAATTTGTCCTTTAGTGTAGCGGTAATTTTTAGGACTTTTTGGTGGTATAAATGTTCTTAATAAAGTTAATAGTCCTACTTTACCGCAAAGCATAACGAATATAATAATTATTTTAGTAATACCATGATATTCTGTGGTAAGGTTCATACTTAACCCGACTGTTCCAAATGCAGAAACCACTTCGAATAATAACTTGATTAATGATATGTTCGGATTAATTATCGATAATATAAAAGTAATGATACTGATAAATAGAAATGAGATATTAATGGTAACAATAGATAGTTTTATATGTTTGTCAGATATTTCTTTATTGAATACTGAAACATTATTTTCTTTACGTATATAATTTAGAACAAATATAAACGCCACTGCAAAAGTAGTTATTTTAATTCCTCCAGCTGCACTGAGAGGGGCACCACCAATAAACATAAGTAACATTAACATTAAGGCGGTAGATTTGTTAATGCTTGCTATATCAATACTGTTAAAACCCGCTGTTCGTGTTGTTACTGATTGGAAAAAAGAATTTCCGATTTTTTCAATTAGTCCCATATGTTGCATAGTATTAAACTGTTCTAATAAAAAGAATGTAATAGCTCCTATAATTATTAGGATACTAGTTGTAGTTAAGACTAATTTAGAATGTAAAGATAATTTACTCAATTTTTTACAATTAATAAAGTCTATCACGACAAAATGTCCAATACCTCCAAATATTATGAGTATTGAGATTGTAATAATGACAATTGGATCACTAGAATAATCTATTAAGTTATTCTTAAAAAGGGCAAATCCAGCATTATTAAAAGCTGATACTGATGTGAATAAGCTTAAAAATAAACCTTTGCCTATACCAAATTTTGGTATAAAAGATAAACACAAACAAATCATACCAATTAATTCAGTGACTAAACTATAAATAGCCAAGTGTTTAATTAGCTTAATAACACCACCAGGTTCGTCAATATTCCATGTAACCATAATCAAGAATCTATTTTTCATTGATATCTTTCTATTTAAAAATACTAGTGTCAATAGGGTTACGGTCACGATACCCAGACCACCTATTTGAATTAATAATAGTATTACTATCTCACCAAGTATATTAAACTGTGATCCTATATCAACTGGGGACAAGCCAGTAACTGTAAATGCACTTGAAGCTATAAATAGGGCATCTAAAAAAGATATTGGCTTTTTACCAGTAAAAGGTAAATACAATAAAAGTGCACCTATGATAGTTGTAGAGAAGAAAAGCATTAAATAAAAATATAAAGGTTTGTGGACTTTGTTCATTTTAATTTCATACTCCTTTATATTATAAATTAATAATTAGATAATATCATAAATGAAAATAGAAATGTTACTGATGTGTATTACTGACAGGTGTTGACTAATTCTTTTAATATTTTTAATTGGCCCTGAGATATATTTCATTTTCTGATTTTTACTAACTAAAAAGTGAGATTTTGGACGATTATGATTTATTACAAGTAAACATTAGAATACACGAAAATATATTTTTTTATGAGACGTTTTCCATTAGTCGACTAAGCTATTGGAAGGCTTTTTTACGGATTGTTACTACTGTTTTATATCACAATTTTACTTATGTTTATCTCAATAGTGATTATGCATAATGTTTTTTCATTTTTTTAATAATTATATTATAAAGAAGCGCATCAACTGCTATAGACTATTATTGTTATAGAGAAAATATTTAAAAAGTGAATGAGTTAGTAAAGCAAATGAATTTTTATCATATTTATATATAATTTGACTTGTAAAATATTGCTGTATTAAAAATTTTGAGATTTGTGTTATCTTTATTATGAAGATTGCTAATAATATTAGATCATGGATATGACTAACTTGAAGAAAACTAAGTCGACTATGAATAATTACCTTCACTTTCTATTGTAAAGTTTAGATAGAATTTTAATTTGAAAGTTATACAATATTATTTGGTAAATTTTAACAGATTGTGAAAATTTCCTAGTATAGTCATTTTGTTCAACAGTGTGTGATTAATTTGTATTTAGATATAAACGAAAAGAATTTGATTGAAGAAATATGTATGACTTTTATAAATATTTATTAATTTTTAAATGTAAATTATAATAAAAAAATTTGTAAAATCAGATTTAATGTTTCATTGCTGATTTTGATTGGAAGGCGATTATATGGACAAAGTAATAACATTTTTGATAATAATTTTTTTGACGATTTTAATAGTTCTGTACTATTTCAATGCTATTAAGAAAAATTATGAATTTGCTAATAGTGCTCAAAAGATTTTTTCGATTATCTCTTTTACATTTGCAACTGAAGTTTACTTGTTATTTGCAATATATATATTATTCTTCAAAATTTTTAATAGTAAAAACATAGAAATAACTGTATTCATCGTTAGTTTGACAACAATATTATTCCAACAATTTTTACCAAAATCATTCGAACGAGTTGTTTTATCAGATGATAATACTAAACTTAAATTAGATAAAAAATATGGAGAAAAAATGGCTATAGATTTTAAAATATTTAACTATGTCGGTATGATTATTATATTATCAATGTTAATCATAAAATTTGCTCACTTGGTTTTAAAAGGAATATTAAATTATTAGTTCATAATATTTAATCAAAAGTATCTGTTAAATATTGTATGTATTATCTAATAGTTGTTATTTTTACATTTTAAATAATAACAACTGGAATACGTGTAATGATAGCTATTTTTATTACTACTGTAATTCTAATCACACCCAAAAGAGGCTTCGAAAACTAATGAAAATTTTTCATTAGTTTTAATTGCAGTTTTACCTGTAAGAGTTGGTGAATCATTCGTTGTTATAAATGATATAGAAGCTATGATTTTAAATAGAAAGTTGTTGTATTATCTGGTGTATGAAAAATAAGCACAAAAGCATGTAAATTACTTGAGAAGCTTTGAGGTGATTAAGTAGAGGCAGCATTAAGATATTTAAATTAGTACAAATGACTTGTGTTAATTTATACGGACTAGCTTCTCAAGAGTAAATGGAAAAAAGTATTGAATTTTAATTTTCTCAAGTTGGTTAATAATTAATTTAAAAGGGCAGGATGAATGATGAAAAACTTAAACAACATTGATGTTAATTAAACTATCAATTAATGTTTTACAAGAGGAATTGTCACCTGACCTTAAAACTAAAGGTTAGTTTTGTTAAGTTATATGTTTTCATAAAGAAAAATTAATTTTCTTGAATCTTACTTTTTTGATTCAGTTAGAAATGATGAGTAATAACTAAAGAACAAATTAAAATAAAAAACTGCCAGCACGCGAATAGGGCAGCTGACAGCATCGTTCTTATTTCTCTTTTAAATATTGAATGGAAGCTTCTTTAAAAATATCAATATATTTCAGATACATATCTTTTTCAATATATTCATCGATTTGATGTGCCATTAATGGATTACCTGGTCCAAAAATGGCTAAATCAACATTGTCCTTATTATCACCTAAGAAACTAGAGGCATCTGTTGCACCTACAAGCGCCGAAACAAATATATCGTCTTTGTCTACATAACTAGAAGCTACATCTTTAATCGTAGTAATTAATTTGCTATTTTTATCGCTTGTTACAGGTCGGTGATTACTTGGAATATCGAGTGAAAGCTTATTGCTATCCACATTATTAATGATATTTTGGAAAAACGATTCTATAAAGTCGTTATCATACTCAGGAACTGGTCTTACGTTAAATTCAAGTGAAGCTTCATCTGGTACAGAGTTAAATTGTTTGCCGCCATTTATAATCGAACATACAGCTGTAAGACCAGATGCATAATTTGCATCCTCTTCAGAAATTTCTTTTCCTATCAATGATTTAAACATGGGTGCAACATCTAATTCATGTTTAGTATCATGTTTTTTAAGCTCTGAATATTTTTCTTTAAATTGATTATAAAATTCAAGCAGTGTATCAATTGCATTGTCACCAATAAATGGAACTGAGCTATGGACAGCTTTACCAGTTGCAGTTACTTTACATGACATAGACCCTTTATGTGCATAATAAATTCCAGATCCAGTTGGTTCAGCAATAATTAAGCCATCTACATCGTCTAAATAGCCTTTATCAGCCAATAATTTGGCACCTTCTTGTTCTTTCTCTTCGCCAGCAGTAGCTAGTAATCTTATCGTTCCTTGAGGTAATTGATTTTGTTCTTTTAATTCAATGAGTGTGATGACCAAAGCCATCAGACCGCCTTTCATATCTGTTGTGCCTCGACCATATAATTTGCCATCTTTTTCTGTGAGTTGAAAAGGGGAATAAGTCCAATTATCTTGATTTCCTGCATCAACAACCTCCATATGACCACTCAATGCGAGTATAGGTGAGCCGTTACCGATTTCTGCAACGATATTGGCGCGGTGTTCATTAACTTTCAAAATCTCAGATTTAATATCGTACTTGTCGAATAAATCTTTTAAATAATTACAAACGTCTATTTCATTATTATTTTCAGTTTGTAGTTCAACAATATCTGCTAGTAATTGAATTTTTTCTTTTTCACTAAAAGTTGTCATTAAGCTCACACCTTTTCAAAGTAGTATATATATTTATATAAACATAATTTTTATTCTTAAACATAATTTAAAATGCAGAAAGTAGTGTGTTATTTGATTTCGTTCTATGAAATTTACTGTCTAGTATCTACGATCTTATTAACACTGATATCGGCTATGCTTAATTTTATAGTAAATTGTATGAGAAAGATGCAGGATATTATTTAGCTAATAATTATATATAAATTTCAAATCGATGGTTATTAACTACTAAATAAAAATATTTGCTAAATTAATGACTTTGTACACACATTATTTTTAAAGAGGATAAAGTATTTAATAATATTAACAAAATCATTTAATAAATAGTTAAATATATATTCTCTGTTTTTGTGATATTATTCACATGTCGATACATATCAACAAATATCAATCATACGAAAGAAGGTTATAACAATGAAAAATAAAAAACGTGTTTTAATAGCGTCATCATTATCATGTGCAATTTTATTGTTATCAGCAGCAACGACTCAAGCAAATTCAGCTCATAAAGACTCTCAAGACCAAAATAAGAAAGAACATGTTGATAAGTCTCAACAAAAAGACAAACGTAATGTTACTAATAAAGATAAAAATTCAACAGCACCGGATGATATTGGGAAAAACGGTAAAATCACAAAACGAACTGAAACAGTATATGATGAGAAAACAAATATACTCCAAAATTTACAATTCGACTTTATCGATGATCCAACTTATGACAAGAATGTATTACTTGTTAAAAAACAAGGCTCAATTCATTCAAATTTAAAGTTTGAATCTCATAAAGAAGAAAAAAATTCAAATTGGTTAAAGTATCCAAGTGAGTACCATGTAGATTTTCAAGTAAAAAGAAATCCTAAAACTGAAATATTAGACCAATTGCCGAAAAATAAAATTTCAACTGCGAAAGTAGATAGTACATTTTCATATAGCTCAGGTGGTAAATTCGATTCAACGAAAGGTATTGGACGAACTTCATCAAATAGCTACTCCAAAACGATTAGTTATAATCAGCAAAATTATGACACAATTGCCAGCGGTAAAAATAATAACTGGCATGTACACTGGTCAGTTATTGCGAATGACTTGAAGTATGGTGGAGAAGTGAAAAATAGAAATGATGAATTATTATTCTATAGAAATACGAGAATTGCTACTGTTGAAAACCCTGAACTAAGCTTTGCTTCAAAATATAGATACCCAGCATTAGTAAGAAGTGGCTTTAATCCAGAATTTTTAACTTATTTATCTAATGAAAAGTCAAATGAGAAAACGCAATTTGAAGTAACATACACACGAAATCAAGATATTTTGAAAAACAGACCTGGAATACATTATGCATCTCCAATTTTAGAAAAAAATAAAGAAGGTCAAAGATTAATTGTCACTTATGAAGTTGATTGGAAAAATAAAACAGTTAAAGTCGTTGATAAATACTCTGATAATAAATCATTTAGAGAAGGATAAAATCGAAGGGAAGGATTACAAATGATTAAACAACTATATAAAAATATCACAATTTGTACGTTAGCACTATCGACTACTTTCACTGTATTACCAGCTACTTCTTATGCAAAAATTAATTCTGAAATTAAAGCTGTTTCTGAGAAGAATCTTGATGGTGATACTAAAATGTATACACGTACAGCTACAACAAGTGATAGTCAAAAAAATATTACTCAAAGCTTACAATTTAACTTCTTAACTGAACCTAATTATGATAAAGAAACAGTATTTATTAAAGCGAAAGGAACAATAGGTAGTGGTTTAAGAATTCTAGACCCAAATGGTTATTGGAATAGTACATTAAGATGGCCTGGATCTTATTCAGTTTCAATTCAAAATGTTGATGACAACAACAATACAAATGTGACTGACTTTGCACCAAAAAATCAGGATGAATCAAGAGAAGTTAAATATACGTATGGTTATAAAACAGGTGGAGATTTTTCGATTAATCGTGGAGGGTTAACTGGAAATATTACAAAAGAGAGTAATTATTCAGAGACGATTAGTTATCAACAACCATCGTATCGTACATTACTTGATCAATCTACGTCACATAAAGGTGTAGGTTGGAAAGTAGAAGCACATTTGATAAATAATATGGGACATGACCATACGAGACAATTAACTAATGATAGTGATAATAGAACTAAAAGTGAAATCTTTTCTTTAACACGAAATGGAAATTTATGGGCGAAAGATAATTTTACGCCTAAGAATAAGATGCCTGTAACTGTTTCTGAAGGGTTTAATCCAGAATTTTTAGCTGTTATGTCACATGATAAAAAAGATGAAGGTAAATCAAAATTTGTTGTTCATTATAAAAGATCAATGGATGAGTTTAAAATAGATTGGAATCGTCATGGTTTCTGGGGCTATTGGTCTGGTGAAAACCATGTAGATAAAAAAGAAGAAAAATTATCAGCATTATATGAAGTTGATTGGAAGACACATAATGTGAAGTTTGTAAAAGTACTTAATGATAATGAAAAGAAATAAGTAATAAAAGTTGCCTGCTACATAGAATGTAGTAGGTAACTTTTATTTATATTTGAATAGATAGATTTATTATGATGTGCAGTGTATGAATCTTGTTTAAGTGCAGACGAAGTATCTATATTAATGAAGAAATATAGGAGTGGAACAGAA
The DNA here is from genome assembly GCF_017151895.1 of Staphylococcus sp. EG-SA-15. Classification (NCBI taxonomy): domain Bacteria; kingdom Bacillati; phylum Bacillota; class Bacilli; order Caryophanales; family Staphylococcaceae; genus Staphylococcus; species Staphylococcus sp. EG-SA-15. The sequence continues at coordinate 44,780 of NZ_JACVZN010000022.1, forward strand.
ATGATAAAGAGCCACTAATGATTTATTATGTAGTGGTTCTTACACATTAGCCACAGCTAATATGTACTTAAAAATAGGAATACATGAGTAAAACTCATGCATAAGAAATACTAATTTCTAAAGAAAAAGTATTTCTTTATGTTGGGGCCCCGCCAACTTGCATTGTCTGTAGAAATTGGTGTTCCAATTTCTTTTCGAAATTCTCTGTGTTTGGATCACGCAGTCAACTAATACCATAACATTATAGAGCCTAGAACTTGACTTATGTCCTAGACTCAGTCAATTCAAATTTTAACAATATAACTCGCTTCGTCCTTTTAGAACGAAGCGAGTTATTAGTTAGTTGAGCACTATTTACTATAGGCTTTGATTGGGTAATGATCTGAAAAATCATTGTAAACGTAGTAATATGGGAACGCATATACATCCCATGGCTTAGGTTTTTCAGTCACAACTTCATTGACTAATTGTTTTGGTTGTTTATGATCTTTATCTGTAAATATATAGTCTAAATGTTCTGGTTTACCATTAGGGTAATTATATTTCGCAATTGAATTTGATTGAGGGTCCCATGTGCTATTATGACCTGCATATAGAACATCATTTACATTCAAGTTTTTAAGCATATCTTTGAACTCTGGAGTGCCTTTATTAACATTAAGGTCGCCACCTATATATACCGTTTCATCTTTAGGGATATTTTTCTTTTTAACAAAGTCACTGATTTCTTTCATTTGTTCAGCTCTAATTTTTCGATCATGTCCAGCACTACAACGTGAATCTTCAGATTGTGTATGTGTACCGATAACGTGAACGTTCTTACCATTTTTCTCTATTTTTGTATAAACAAAGCCTTTGTTGCTATCATTATCGAATCCACAACCGCTTTTGAAAACATGCTGGATTTTTTCTTTAATAGGATATTTACTTACAATCGCTACGCCACCATCTTCAGCAACAGTTGATGAGTAGCTACCTTCAGTTTTGTCCCACCCTGATTGAGAACGACCGAGTACAGGTGTTTGGTAAGGATATTCTTTTTTCACATTACTTAATAATTTATCTGATGCACCATTATCAAATGCTTCATTGAATATTACGACATCATTATTTTTAATATAAGAAGATTGTCCGATTAAATCAGCGCGTTTATATTGTCCCCAGTTTGGATACATAGAAACCTTGTAACAACAGTATTTATTGGGTTTGGAGTCCCTAATGGGTCCCTAAATTACATACTTTCTAAAATTTTAGTTGTTTTTTTGTCCTCTTCATTAAATTTTTCTTCTAACAAATGAGAATACACGGATGTAGTTATTGCTATATTTTTATGACCTAATCTTTTAGAAATGTAATGTATAGATACACCTTTTGCTAGTAAATAAGAACAATGAGTGTGTCTTAATGCGTGCGATGTAATAATTGGTATATTATTGACTCTACAGGCTGATTTCAAAGCATTATTGATAGCCTGAAGGTTAATTATAGATCCGGCTTCTTTGAAAATGTAACCATCATAGCTAATTGCAAATGTACTTATGACGTCCATAATGTGTTTCATATCAGATTTAGCGATACTGATATATCTAGGGGAAGTATCGGTTTTTCGCTCGTCAATAAATATAGTGTTTTTCACTTGGTTGATATGCTCAATCTTTATATTTCTTGCACCACTGACACGACAACCCGTACAAATCATTATGAATAGCGCTAATGATGAACGAGTTCTCTTCTTTCTGACGTGATCTTTTAGTATTTCATATTCAGTTACCGAGATGAATTTTTCTTGTTCTGACTTCGTAGGTTTTCCGGCTTTATAATTAACTTTATAAGCGGGGTTTTTAAAAATAAGTCCATCATATAATGCGTCATCTAAAGCTGACCGAATAGCACCGTTTGTTTTTCTTATAGTTTCTTTTGCGTGTTCTTTTGAATAGTCGTTTATGAATTTCTGATAAACTTGTCTATTTATCTTTGATAACTCCATTTTACCTATTTTATGTTTTTGTATATGTTGTAATGCATTTCTATAATGACGGTAGGTATTTTCTTTAACAACAGGTTGTTTATATGTTTTAATCCAATTTTCGAAGTATTCTGCAAGAGTTATATAGTTATCTATATTAAAACCACTTCTTAACTCATTTAACTTGTCTAGTCCAGCAGAATTAGCTTCACGCTTTGTTCTAAAACCTTTCTTACGGTATCTTTTTCCTTCATGCTTAAATTCATATTGCCATTTTTTACCATCGTAACAACGTGTTTTCATGCGTTCCCTCCTCAAAATTGGCAAAAAATAATAAGGGTAGGGGGGCTACCCAAAATTTAGTACTAGGTACTAAATATGTTATAATAAAATAAAAAGTAGGTGATAAGATGACTCAATTTCTAGGGGCGCTTCTTCTTACAGGAGTTTTAGGTTACATACCATATAAATA